>JBDGTJ010000002.1:0-42206 GCA_042216925.1 Halobacteriaceae archaeon | reverse complement strand
GCACAGACCGCCCGCCACGCCATCGAAGCACTGGCCGAGACGGCACCCAGCCTCGAGGAGGACCGATGACCGACCGCGTCACCGACCGCTGGACCGGCGTCACCGCCCTCGCGTTCATCGCCGCCGGCATCGGCATCCTCCTCGGTCAACCCATCACCCTCCTCGTGAGCGCCGCCGGCGTCGCCTACGCCGCCTACGCCCAACCAATGCGTGCCCCGGAGGCCACCGTCGCCATCGACCGCTCCCTCTCGGCGACCGATCCGGACCCGGGCGAGGAGGTAACCGTCACTGTCACCGTGACCAACGTCGGCGACCAGCTTTTGCCCGATCTCCGTGTCGTCGACGGGGTCCCCGATGCCCTCCGCGTCGTCGACGGCTCCCCGCGTCGTGCCGACACGCTCCGCCCCGGCGCCACGACCTCGATGACCTACGACCTCGAGGCCTCCCGTGGCGTCCACGAGTGGGGAGAGACCACCGTCATCACCCGGAACTGGAGTGGCACCGCAGAACGGGAGAGCGGGCTCAGTACCGCCGACGCCATCCGGTGTATCCCCTCGCTGGAACGCGACCTCGATGAGTTCCCGCTCCGCAAACAAACCGTCGAACACGCCGGCCGCGTCACCACCGACTCCGGCGGTGCCGGTATCGAGTTCCACGCCACCCGGGAGTACCAACACGGCGATCCCATGCATCGCATCGACTGGAAACGCACCGCCAAAACCGGAGAGTTCACCACCATCCAGTTCCGGGAGGAGCGAGCAGCCACCGTCGCCCTCGTCGTCGACACCCGCCGCGACGCCTACGTCAGCGACCGCGAGGACGTCTCGGCGGTCGAACACAGCATCCGTGGCGCCCGCACTCTCGCCCCAGCGTTGATGGGTGCCGGGAACAGCGTCGGCGTCGCCGCGTTCGGGCCCGTCTGGACCTGGTTGAACCCCAGTCTCGGCCGCGACCACCGCGCGCGCCTCCGCGAGACCCTCGCGACCGGCGACGGGTTCGCGCCACTCCCCAGCGGCGACCGGTACCTGCCCCGGCAGACGATCCGACGGCTCAGGAACCACTTACCCGGCGATGCACAGGTCATCTTTTTCAGTCCGGTGGCCGATGACTATCTCGTGACGACCCTCCGCCGCATCGAGGCGTACGGGCACGACGTCACCCTCGTCAGCCCGGACGTCACCGACACCACCACGCACGGTGGTCTCGTCGCGACCATGGAACGCAGCGAACGGTTGCGCGCCGTCCGCCGCGCCGGCATCCGCGTCGTCGACTGGGACCCCGACACCCCGCTTCGCCTCGCCGTCCAGGACGCCATCCGGGGGTGGACCCAATGAGCGTCGTCGACCGGTCCCCCACCACGCCCGGTCGCGTCATTGCGTTGCTCGCCGCGACCGTCGCCTTCCTCACGACACTCGCGGGCACCGCCGGCAGTGTCGGCATCGGCCTCGTCGGCACCGGTTTGCTCGCCCTCGGCGTGTTCGCGGGCTCCCGGACCGCGATCGACGTCGGCGCCCTCGCGTTGTTCGCCGGGGTCGTCTTCGCCGCCGCCTGGTCGACGTCCCCGGTCCTGCCGCTCCTCGGCGCGGTCGCCGCCGTCGTCGCCTGGGACGCCGCCGAGAACGGGTTGAGCCTCGGCCAACAACTCGGTCGGGACGCCGCGACGGGGCGCGCCGAAGCCGTCCACGCCGCCGTCACCCTCGGCGTCGGCCTCGCCGCCGCCGTCGGCGCCTACGCGGTCTACCGCCTCTCTGCCGGCAACCAACCGCTGCCGGCACTCGTGTTGTTGCTGTTCGCCGCGGTCGTGCTCACGGCGGCGTTACGAGACTGAGAAGAGGTGTTTTCGGGGAGGGGACGGTCCCGGTCAGGCCGGTTGTTCGACGGTCGGCACCGGCGTCTCGTCGAGGACATCCTGGATCACGTCCCGTTTCTCGACGTTCTCGACGGTGGCATCCGGGGTCAACACGAGCCGATGCGCCAACGCAGGGAGGGCCACCTGCTTGACGTCGTCGGGGGTCACGAACTCCCGACCGTGTAACACCGCCCGAGCGCGGGAGGTCTCGAACAGGCGTTGGGTGCCCCGCGGGGACACCCCGACCTCCACCCGGTAATCCTCCCGGGTCGACCGCGTGATCGCCGTCATGTAGGACAACAGGTCGGACTCCACCCGCACCGTCTCGGGGACCGCCCGCAGTTCGTCGACGCGGTCCGGGTCCAACACCTGTTGGACCGTCGGCGACTGGGTGGTGCGGCCCGCACGCCGCCGCAACAGCTCCAACTCCCCCTCCTCGTCCGGGTACCCGATCGAGGACTTCACCATGAACCGGTCCATCTGGGCCTCGGGCAACGGGAAGGTCCCCTCCTGTTCGACCGGGTTCTGGGTCGCGATCACGAAGAACGGTTCCGGCAGCTGGCGCGTATCCCCGTCGACGGTGACCTGGCCTTCCTCCATGGCCTCCAGCAGTGCTGACTGGGTCTTCGGCGGGGCGCGATTGATCTCGTCTGCCAACACGACGTTGGCGAACACCGGCCCCTTCTGGAACTCGAAGGTCCGTTCCTGTTCGTTGAAGATGTTCGTCCCGAGCACGTCGGTCGGCAGGAGGTCCGGCGTGAACTGCACCCGCTTGAACGACAGGCCCAATGCGGTCGCCATCGTCCGAGCGGTCAGCGTCTTCCCGGTGCCGGGAACATCTTCGAGGAGGACGTGGCCCTGTGCGAGGAGCCCGGTCAACACGGTCTCGAGAAACGACCGGTCCGCGATGACCGCACCGGCGACCTCGTCCAGGACGGCGGTACATTCGTCACTCGCTGCGTCGACGTCCATGCCAGAACGAGTTCTCACGACCGGATAAAGCCCTGGCGGTATCAACGACGGTTGTTTGACCCTCGCCCCACCGCCCACACCGAAACGTACAAACCCGGCGCGGCGGGTACGTTGGGCTGCGCCGAGGTAGCCTAGCCCGGCCAAGGCGGTTGCCTCGAGAGCAACTGTCCGTCAGGACTCAGGAGTTCAAATCTCCTCCTCGGCGCCTTCCTGTCCTGCCGGTGCGTCCTCGGCGGCGAGCGTTGACTGGGCCCCGCCAGCGTCCTCGGCGGCGTGCTCGCGACGACCGCCGACCAGGTACCCATCGACGGGTGCCGGGTCGTTGGGCGCAGCGTCTTGGATCCAGACCAGCCGGTGTGGGCCACTGACCCGGGCCGCCCACCGCCGGGCCGCCGCCTTGGAGTGGAACGTCCGCCGGGGTCCCTGGGCCTGCACCCACTCGGCCGCCACCACGTTCCGACGACGGGCGGACGGCTTGATCTCGAGGACGTACGCCGACACACACCACGATTCGTGGCCGAGGCCTTTAGCCGGTGGGGGTACCGACCTCGTCTGCACGTACAGCCACCCGATCACCCACCGCGATCGGTGTGGCGGTCCCCGACGGGAGCTCAACGACGAGGTCCGCCACCCCACTCCCGTACCCGACCCATGGCCGGAGCCGGGCGACGTTCGTGACGGTGCCATCCCGCACCCACACCGCATCGAAGGCACCGGACACGAACATCGCGTGCAGCCGACGAACCCCCACACCGTCGAAGCGGAACACCATCGCCTCACCATCGGCCAACGCCGGCCGGAACATCAGGCCCCGCATCCGCTGGAGCAGCGTCCTCGCGACGCTGACGTCCTCGGCGACCGTCACCGGTCCGCTGCCATCGTCGTGGACCACCCGCACAGCTACCCCGAGCCGGGGCGAGGGGATAACCCTGTGGGCGACCCCACCGTTTTTGCCGGTCGGCCCCGACCCAGGACAGCATGGAGCGGACCCCGTCGGGCACACCGGTCGGTGTCGACGACCCCTACGAGTTCGCCGGGATCTGTGACCACGCCACCGACGACGGCCGCTGCCGGTATGCCGCCGAGAACGCCAGCGAGGACCCCGCGTTCGCCCGGGCGCGTCGCACGGAAGACTTCGCCTGCCCGGTCGCCGAGGGCGAGTGGGACTGGCAGGACTGTCCCCACTACCGGTTCACGCCAACCGACCGGGAGTGTCGCCGGTGTGGCCTCGGCGAACGACGGGACGCCCACTCCGAATCGGTGCCGCTGCTCGAGGAACACCACCTCTCGTATGCCGACCCCGACCGGGGCACCGGCGGCCACGAGATCACGGTGTATCTCTGTCGCTGGTGTCACGCCAAGGTCCACAACTCCTATGCCCGCATCACCGACGACGCCAGTCCCGACCCGGCGGCCATTGCAGCCCGGGAGGGTCGTCGCAGCCAGGAACTCGCGGAACTCGGGTTCGAGACCGCCGCCGACCGGTTCGACGACGCTTGACCGGAGTGTTTTCCGTATGCACCCCGTGGGAGTGGTATGTCCACCGACCCCCACCTCGGCCACGTCCACCTGAAGGTCAGGGACCTCGACCGGTCGGTCACCTTCTACGAGAGGATGCTGGACCTCACCGAACGCGAACGCCACCACCGGTATGCCTTCCTGTCCTGGGGCGACCACCACCACGACGTCGCCCTCCAGGCAATCGGCGAGGACGCTCCACCGCCCGGTCCCGGCGTCGGCCTCTACCACGCCGCCGTCGAGGTCCCGGACGCCGCCACCCTCACCGAGATCTACGACCGGTTGATCGATGCCGGCGTGGGCGTCACCCCGGTCGACCACGGGATCAGCCGCGCCCTGTACTTCGACGACCCCGACGGGAACGGCCTCGAGGTGTATCGGGACACCCGGGCCGAACGCGAGATCGAGACCTGGGGTGGCCGGAACGACCGCTTCGATCCTTCCGACTCCTGACCACCCCATTTTTCCGGAGGTGTCGCGTACCCGCGGCCAATGACCCGCATCGACGTCATCGACAACCACGGCCAGTTCACGCACCTCGAACGACGCGCCCTCCGTGACGTCGGTGTGGAGGCGACCATCCTCGACAACACCACGCCACCCGCCGAGATCGACGCCGACGGCCTCGTCCTCTCCGGGGGCCCCAGCATCGAGGACACGGGCCGGTGTGGGGACTACCTCGACCTCGGAGTCCCCGTGCTCGGCATCTGCCTGGGGATGCAGGTCATGGCCCAGGAACTCGGCGGCGCGGTCGGCCCCGGCGAGTACGGCGGCTACGCCGACGTCACCGTCGACATCCTCGACGATACCGACCCACTCGTCGGCTCGCTCGCCCCGACGACCCGCGTGTGGGCGAGTCACGCCGACGAGGTCACCGCCCTCCCCGACGGGTTCGCTTGCACGGCCACCAGTGACGTGTGTGCCATCGAGGCGATGAGCGACCGCGAGACGGATCGGTACGGCGTCCAGTGGCACCCCGAGGTCGCCCACACCGCCGAGGGCACCGCCGTCTTCGAGAACTTCGAACGGATCTGTCAGAGATGACCACGACCCAAGGCGACTTGGCGGCACTGTCCAAGTACGTGTTCCGCGCCCCGCGGTGGTGGACCAGTGCCGTCTTCGCGGTGGCGATCGCCGGTGTCGCCGGCGCCGCCGCCTTCGCCTCGGCGTACCTCCTCGAGGATGCCATCCGTGGTGTCCTGTTCATCGGCGTGCCGACACTCATCGCCGCCATCGCCACGACCCCGATCGACCGGGTGCTCGGGGGGCAACTCACCGTCAACCGATCGATGCTGCTCGCTGTCACCTGCGAGTTCGTCCTCGTCGGCGCCTTACTGGCCGGCGGTCTCCTCCGGGCCATCGGGCTCGGCCCCACCGTCGTCCGCGAAGCCCTCCTCGCCGGCGTCGCCCTCGTCTTCGCCGTCCGCCTCGTCGTCTTGCTCGCCGTCTCACAACGCACCAACCTCGCGGCCATCCCGGCCAGCGTCCAGACCGTCGCCACCGCCCCGTTCCTGGCGGTGTACAGCGGCACTCTCTCGGTCGGGGCCGCCATCATGCCCACCGACCAGGCCGACGTCGCCGTCGCCCCCTTGGTCGCATTCACCCCGATGGACTTTGCGATGCTTGCAGTGGCGTCTGCCGTGTTCGGCACCGCCAGTTACGGGTTCATCCGCCTGATCGACCGGCCGTGGCGTCGGGCCCTCGGCGTCAGCGTCCTCGATTTCGTCCGCGGATTCGTCGGCCACATCGCCGCCGGCTCCCAGGAACTCGAGGCCTTCTTCGCGGCCATCGGCGAGGACGCCATCGTCCCCGTCACCGTCTTGGCCGCTCGCCGCCGCGACGACGGCACCGAGAAGGCCCGGTTCGTCCTCCCCATGATCCACCCGGGGCCCATGGGCGAGATCGGCGGCGGGAACCTCCCACGCCGTGTCGCCGAGATCAGCGATGGCGTCGGCTTCCCGCCCCACGCAACCGCCGGCCACGACTTCAACCTCGTGAGCCGCGCCGAGGTCGAGACACTGGTGGCCGCCGCCAACCGCGCCCACGACGCCGTCACCTACCACCGGACTGCCACACCGAGCGTCGTCACCAGCGTCGGCGACGCGACCATCACCGGCCAACGGTTCGGCGAGGACGCTCTCCTCGTCACCTCCTACGCCCCGGGGTTCGCCGACGACGTCGAGTACGGGGTCGGCCTCGCCGCCACGGCCGAGGCCCGGGCCGCGGGCCTCGAGGATGTCCTCCTCGTCGACGCCCACAACTCCAACAACGGCCTCGAGGGCGAGGACCTCGGCCACGTCTCCACCGGCAGCCCCCGCGCTGTCGACACACTCGCCGCCGCCAACGAGGCCGGGACGGCCCTGGCCGCCGCCGCCACCGACGACCTCTCGATGGGGGTCGCCTGGACGCCCACGGAGTGGACGCCGGGAGAGGGCATCGGCCCGCTCGGCGTCCGGGTCGCCGTCACCGAAGTGGGCGACGACCGCACCGCCTACGTCCTCATCGACGGGAACAACATGGTCCCCGGCTTGCGGGACCGTCTCCTCGACGCCCTCGAGGCAGTCGATCACGCCGAGATCATGACCACGGACACCCACGTCGTCAACACCGTCCAGTCCACGAACCAGGTCGGCGAAGCCATCGACCACGCCGCCCTGGAATCGGTCGTCACCGACCTCGTCGCGGACGCCATCGACGATGTGGAACCCGTGGAAGCCGGCGTCGGCACCGCCAACGCCGAGGTCACGGTGTTCGGGACCGACCGCACCGAGACCCTCGCGAGTCACGCCAACGCCGTCGTCGCGATGGGAGGGGGCCTCGCCGTCGCCCTCGGCTTACTCGCCCTCGTCGTGACGACGATCATCCTCGCCCTCGTCTAGCCTACTCGGCGAAGAGGTCGTCGACGGCCGCCCGCGCCGCGAGGGCGGCGTCGTCGGCGATCCGGTCGGCATCGACGCCCGGGGCGTGGAGATAGACATCGACCTCCAGCACCCCGTCCTCGAAGGAGATCGTCACGTCGAGATCGACGATCTCATCCCGGTCCACCCGGGAGAACACGAGCTCCTCTGCGGCCTCGGCGGCGACCCGCACCACCGTCTCGTCGCTGGGGTCCTCTGCGGTGTCCCCGCCGTCGCCCATCAGCCTTACCCGCCCGCGCCCGGACCGGGGCCGCCCGGCGCGCCACCGGGTCCGCCGGCGCCACCACCGAGCATCTCCTGGAGTTCTTCCTGGAGTTCCTGGAACTGTTCGCGCACCCGGTTCTCCTGTTTCTCTAAGGTCTGGACCCGGATCTCGAGGTTCTCCTGTTTCTCCTCGAGGTCGGATTCAGCGGTCTCGTAGTCGGTCTTGACGAACAGTTCGCCGACCTCCCGGTACATGGTCGTGTCCTCGTCGAGGGTCTCCAACTCGTCGAGGGCCGTCTCCGTCTCGTTGAGCTGGGTCTCTGCCTGCTGTTTCTGCATCGCGACCTGTTGGGCCGTGTCCTGGAGGTCCTGGAGGTCCTCGAGTTTCTCCTGGGCCTCCGGCGGTAGGTTGCCCTGCATGGACGGGAGGTTGAGGGCCAGCCCTAAAAACGCGTGCTTTCGGATTAGGTCTTCGTGGGCACGCCGACGAAGTACGTCGCGACCCGCCCGTCCGAGAAGACGACGGTCATCACGAAGAAGCCCCCCCTTCTCCACTGATTCCGGCGTCGTCCCGTCCGCGTCCTTGAAGAACTGGAGGGTGAGATCCCCGGAGCTGTTGGCGTCGACGGTCCACGGCGTCGTCAGGTCCTCGAACGGGTCGCCGATGCGGTGTGTTCCGGTCGCCGTCTCGAAATCGACGCCGACAGGGGCAGTGATCTTGACTGCAGTCGGCGGATCATACGCGCCGGATGGACCACCTTGACTGTCAGTGCTGTAGAAGTTCACCCGCATATCGGTGATGGTGCGGTCGGTGTTCGGGTCGAAGTTCCGGAACGTCAACACGACCGCGCCGCCCTGGGTCTGGACGTGGTCGAGGGCCAATGCGGTCCCGCCGGCCGGGTTGATGCCGCCGTCACTGGTGTCCCCGAACTCGCTGACGGTCAGTGCCCAGGTTACGACGGTCAGATCCGAGGGCGTTCCGGGAATCGCGGCGGTGACGGTTGCACTCCCCGTGGTCGCGGGGACGTACTCGACGGTCGCCCGCCCCGTCGCCGAAACCGGGACAGGGACCGTGGTACCACCGTCCCCGAAGACGCCGGTGGTGGCCTCGAAGACGACCGAGGCATTGGCGACGCCGTTCTTGTACGCGTCCCGCACTTGCACGGTCAGCGTGACCGCGTCGCCTTTCACCGCCTGGGTCGGGCTGGTCTCTTTGGTGATGTACTTGGGCGTGGGAACCGATTGAGTGGCCCCCAGGTCGACGCGACCGAGACGCAGATTGTAGGTTACCCCCTCCTCGAGGGTGATCGTGACGCTGCCGGCGGTCTCGTCGACGGTGACACCGATCACGTGGGGTTGGGCGGCGAGGAGGTCATCGCGAGGGGTGCGGCGATGAACGCCCGCACACGGGCCCAACGTTTCGCTCGACGGTAGGCGTGGTAGTCCTCGGAGTCGGCCAGGTCGCTGTCGTCGAGATCGCCGTTCCGGGTCGGCGCCTCCTCGAGACTGGCTTCCGGATGGGTGTAGGGATCGGAGATGACGCTCACGAGCACGAGGAACGCCGCCATGCCCAGGACGATGATCCCGTAGATCAACGCCCCCAACACGCCAAGCGAGGTACCGCCGAGGATGGCGATGACCATCAAGATCACGATGAGGAACAACGGCGCGGCGACGAACGCGACGATGAACACCTCCGAGAGCAACGACAACGTCTCGAGGAAGTCCTCCTGTTCGTCGCGTGCACGGTTCATGTACCGTTCCGACTGGTCCTCGAAGAACTGGGTGACGTTCCCCCCGGATTCGAGGACGCTGACCATGTCGTCGAGGAACTGTTCGAGGTTGTCACTGGGGGTGAGGTTCCGAGCGTTGCGCAACGCCGTGTACAGGTCGTTGCCGAACAGTTCGACGTCGCGAACGACCATGTCGAACTCCTCGGCGACGGCGCCGTAGGCGTCCTCAGCGACCGCGAGTTTCTTCAGGACCTGGAGGAGGTCCATCCCGCTGTGACTCAACGCGTACATGAACACGATCGCGTGTGGCAGGACGAAGTTGATGTTGCGACGGCGTCGGTCGACGCGTTGCCGCGGGTAGTAGTACCGGAACGACCACGTGACGCCACCGAAGACCGCGGCGGTGACGATCGTCAACAGGCCACCGGCGAGCCAGACCTTGTTGGCCGCGAGGAACGAGACGATGCCGCCGCTGACGTCGACGGGGGAACTCAACGCAGCGAGCACGCCGGCCTGGTCGAGGCCGCCGGCGATGATGGCGCCGACGAGGAGGCCGATCACGGCGGCGATCGCGGCGTAGTGGACCGTCCGGGTCAGGTACCGGTCGTAGGTCGTGCCCGCCCGACTCTGGTTCAGCCACCGCTGGAGGTCGCGATGCCGGTTCGGCCGGGTCTTGAAGTACGCACGGACGTACCCGTACTCCTCACGGAGTTCGGTGCGTTCCTCGGGAGTGAGATCGGGGTTCTGCGGGAATTACTGGCCGATCTCGTACTCGGGGAGGGGAACCTCGGCCTCGGGGTCGAGGCTGCTCATCGCGTCTCCGGGAACGTCGTCGGGTCCAGCGTGTCGGCGTCGACCTGTTCGAGGACGTACTCTGGGTCGCGGGCGAACATCTGGATGGTCGCCGCGACCGGGGCGTGCTGGGTGATGTCGTTCTCGACGAGATAGGCCGACACGCGTTCACGGCGGTCGATCTGGTCGGCGAGATCTGCCTCGCTCCAGCCGCGTCGGTCGGCGATGTCCTCCAACACCAGGGAATCGCCGACGGTGACCTGGGTGTCCGTTTCACCGTCGTACTCGAAGACGGCGGTCCAGTCGAGGGTGTTCTCCTGCGTTGGGTGCTCGGTAAGTTCTGCGACGATGTCGTTGCGACGCACGCGTTGGTCCTCCCGGTAGGTCTGTCGTTGAACGGAGACGATGTCCAGATCCAGGAGCATCTGGGCGGGCACGGACAGCGGCGGGTTCTGTAACCGGTGGAGGAGGCTGTCGACGCTGTCGGCGTGGAACGTGGTGTAGGCCGTGTGGCCGGTACCGATCGCCTGGAAGAACGTCAGTGCCACCCGTTGTTCGGTCCGGATCTCACCGACGAGTAGGTACTCCGGGCGCTGTCTGAGCGCGGCCTGTAACAGTTCGTAGGTGGTGATGTCACCGCGGTCGCCGCCGGTGGCCGACCGCCGGGTCACGCTCTGGATCCAGTTGTCGTGGGGTAACGTGATCTCCCGGGTGTCCTCGATACTGACGACCTTCGCGTCCGGTGGGATGAAGAATGAGACGACGTTCATCGACGTCGTCTTCCCGGAACCGGTGCCGCCGGCGAACATCAGTGATTTCCCGTTCTCGATCGCGAGCCAGAAGTACGCCATCTCCGGGATGGAGAACGTCTCCCACTGGATCAGCTCCACGGGGGTGTATGGTTCGTCGGCGAACTTCCGGATGGTGAAGTTCGACCCCCGTGTCGAGACCTCGGTCCCCAGCGTGAGTTGGATCCTGCTGCCATCCGAGAGCGTGGCATCGACCAGCGGATCGGAGACACTGATATGCCGGCCCGCCCGCTGGGCCAATCGCACCACCAGGGAGTTCAGCGTCTGCCGGTCGAAGCTGATGTTCGTCCGCAGATCCCGGTACAGGTGGTGGTAGACGAACACGGGGACCGCCGTCCCGTCACACGAGATATCTTCGATCGCCGGGTCGTGCATCAACGGGTCGACCTTCCCGAATCCGAGGAAGTCCCGCATCACGTAGTAGAACAGCTTCTGGACGGAGCCATCACTGACCGTCGCGGCGTGCTCGGCGATGACGGCGGCCGCATTGTCCGTGAAGACCGCCTCGCGGTCCTTCTCGTCGTCGATATCCTCGTACATCAGACTGTTCCGCAGGATCCGCACGAGATCGTCGCGAACATACTGCTCGAAGGTGTCCAACACCGGCTCCGAGACGTGATACCGGTGAGTGCGCGTCTCCGGATTGTAGACGACGGTGACGTAGGCGTACGGTCGGTTCAGCCAGTACCACTCGATGATTGTACTGTCCTGGAGGTACTCGAAGTCGAACCACCGGTCCTCGATGAACGTCTCGAATGCGGGGGGTCGTGGCCCTCGGCCGTGACGTCGGCCGTCGCCGTGAACACGCCGACGGTCTCGAAGTACTCCTTGACGGCCTGGACGATCGCTGCCTTGAGATCCTCCGCACCGGCCTCGAGCGGTTCGACGTCTCCGATCAGGGCCGGCGGGCTGGGAGACGTTGGGAGTCGGTCGACGGCCCGGACCAGATCCATCGGTGGTTCAGACCCGTCTCCGGGCACCGCGGCCCCATCGCCGCCCGCGGGTGCGCTGGCGGTGTCGGCCTCATTCTCTCCCCCCATCTCGACCATCTCGAAGTCGGCGTCCTCCCGATCCCCGGCCGTCATCGACCGCTCCGGTCCTCGAGAAGTCGAAGGAGGTCCGCTCCCACACCGAAAGGTCTAGAACTCATAACATCTCAGATGTCGGGAGAGAATATAAACATGAGTACACAGATTCCGTGACAGCAGCGAGCACACCACACAATATCAGATATCAAGAAAGCTGATACGTCTCGTGGTTATGGATGGCGTACAGTGGTGGCAAGGCCAAAGCCCAGGGCGCAGCCGTGGGAGGATGTCAACCGGTCGCATGCACTGTGGCCTCGGCGGTCGCGACCAACGAACACCAGGTATGCACCCCGGCGCGCAACGCCGAGAGATCGTCGGCGGTGATCGAGACCGCAAGCGTGGTGCCGTCTTGTCGAACCCGACCACGGGTACGGTCCCCGGGGATGGCGCCTGCTTCCTGCTGGACGCTCCGATAGATCGTCTCGGCGACCGTCGGCGAGGAATATCGGAACTCGAGGTCGGTGGAGTGGACCACTACTCGACGTCGATCTCTTTGACGTCGCGGCTCCGCTCTTTCAACAGGACCCGATGCCCACAGTAGGGACACCGTACCCCGCCGTACTCGTCCAGTTCCACGTCGCGTTTACAGCGTGAGCACTTGTACGCCATCGATCACTCCGACTCGGTCGCCGTATCGTCGCCCTCGCTCAACGCAGTCCGGATCGACCGCACGACCGTCCGTCCTGCCGGCGTCCGGGGCCGGTAGGCTCCTCCGGTGAACTTCTCGCCCGTGTCCTCGTTCACCCACACACCGGTCCCCACCCGGGAGACATCGTCGCCGTCGACGGACGCCTCCCGCGTCTCGGCTTCGATTTCTGCGACCCGTCGACGGGCGACCCGTCCGTATCGCGCCCCGAACCGCCCCGCACTCCCGGTGCGCTTGTCCTTCTTGGCCATGCCCGGATACAGCCGTGGCGACCACATAAACGCGTTGACTCCGGGCGACACGTCAGTCCCGGAACCCCTCGTCGGCCAACGCCTCGTTGAGGTCCGTCCGGACCTGCTCGCCGGTCTCCCGGTCCATCGCGGTCGTCACCACCCGATTTTCCTGGACGGACGACCCGTCGCGGAGGATGAGCCGGACGTTCCCGTTGGGGTCGGCCCGCGTCGCCTTCGCCCGGACACCCCCGCCAGCGCGGGCGTTCCCCGACTCGATCGGGCCGGGGACCACCTTTTTGACGTGGGGATGCCCGGCGATAGCGGTCACGGCCGCCCGTCCGTCCCGACCCCCGACCAGCGTCGAGTGGGTGCCACCGATCTTCGCCGACGGCGGGTCGTCGACGACGGCCAACGATCGTCGATCCTGGCCAGCCAGCACCGCTGCGACCGGGTCGTCATCGCCGACCCGTCGTAACTCGTAATGGACCGCCGCCCGGAGTGCCCGCAGGACCGTGCGCTCGCCCGCGACGAACACCGAATCCGGGCGTTTCCGCCGGAGCTCGTCCGCCACTCGCCCCACGAAGTTCCGGCGTTCCCGCCGTTCGTCCTCGCCGGACTCCGGGGTCGTCGTCACCGTCGTCTCCCCGACGATCTCGCCCCCGGACAGCATCGTCAGCGTCGCCGCCGTCCGGTCGGCCTCGACCACGGCGGTATCGGTATTGGCCGTGTGACAGACCAGACAGTAATCACCCGGGCGGTCGAGGGTCGACCCGCACTCCCGACACTCCATCGCCACGGTGTAGGGACCTCACCCGGATAACGCCGGTGTTTCCGAATCACAGCGTCGACGGCGGTGTCTTCAGGTACTCCCGGAGGACGACGGTGGCGTAGGCGCCCTTCGGCAATCCAAAGGACAACACCACCTCGTCGTCGACACTCGCGACGAGATCGGTCCACACCAGGATGGCGCGACGCGTCCCCGTTGAATCGTAGGGAGCGGGGAGATCGAACTGGTCCCGGGTCAGCCCCACCGACTCGAGGACCGACCGCTCGATCTCGCCGGGTCGGCCCTCCCCGAACTCGGTATCGGTCCCGACCAGGGGCGCCGTGACGACGGCGCGACCGCGACGACAGTGTCGGTCGATCACCTCGACCCGATCGTCGGTCACCCGCTGGGTCCGACTGGGATCGGGGACCTGGAGGCCGCCACGATCCTCGGTGAAACACACGACGTCCCCCGGGACCGGCGACCCGAAGGGCAACCCCGCCTCCAGGCGCCGGCTCACAACCCGGTTGAACACGTAGGACTGGGCGGCGTGGACGAATAACCGACGCAGGTTCTCGGGGAGGGCGGCCAGTGCGTCCCGGTAACTGCCGCCGTCGGCCAGGACGTGTAACATCGCTCGTTCGAACCGTAACCGGGTCGGGAACCGATCGAGGGCCCTGGCCCAGTCCTCGGTGCCGGCGAGGTCGGTCCGCACCTCGCTGGTGGCATCCGGTTCTCCCGCCCCGGGTTCGGTGAGGTAGATGCGGACCGCCCGCTCCCAGGCCCGCTCGACGATCGCGAGCCCGACCTCGTGGGTGATCGGGCGGCCACTCCCGAATCGCTGGTGGCCGAAGTAGTTCGGGACGCCCACCACCGGTCCCGTGGTCCCCGGACCGCGATCGCCTGCGAACGAGTGGAGGTCCTCTGACACTGCTGGTACCCGGTCGGGAGCGGTCGGGTCCCGGACGGTCACCGTGAACTCGTTGCCCGCGAGGTCACCGAAGGCCAGGCCGCGCCCGAACCGCCCCACGACCGACAGCTCCACTCCCGACAGCGTCGGGAGGGCCTCCGGGTCGATGCCCTTGATGGAGACCAGTTGCGTGGTGACCGCTCGCTTGTCCTTGGTCCCCGCCCAGTTGATGCGTTCTCGGCTGATGCCGAGGCGGTTGGCCAGCGCCCGCGCGAAGTCGTTGGTGTCCCAGTTCTCCAGGGTCGCCCGCACCACCAGATGGGGGTAGGCGGCCGCGTCAGCGTCCACGGGTTCCGGGGTGATCCCCTCCAGTTCCTCGACCCGGAAGTCCCCGGGACGGTCCCGGAGTCGCCCACCGATCCCGTCGGCATCGCTGACGTAGTACTCGATCCCGACGGTGGTCTCGGCCGGGTGGGCAGCCCGCATGCGCTGTCCGTGGAGGCCACCCGTGAAAAAGGGCGTCGGGTTCAGTACAGCGACAACTCCCCGGTGATCCGGTCGATCTCCTCGTCGGGACCGGGACCGATCCCGACCGCGGTCACCGTCCCGGGGTCGAGTTGGGTGCGGCCCGCGTCCCGCACCACCGCCACCGGCAGCCCGGCCCGTCGTGCCGCCTCGGCCAGGGAGAGGACGGTGGCCTCGTCCTCGGCTTTGAGCACGACCTTGGTCTGGCCAGCTGTCCGCCACTCCCGACGCGTGTCTGGCCCGGCGTCCTCGGCCGCGTTCAGGGCGGCGTGGGCGACCTGGGCGGCGAGCTTCCCGGCCCCCATCCCGAGGTCAGCCCGGGCGACGATCGCCTGTTTCATACCTCCACCCCTGCGTCCCCGGCCTAAACGTTCCCGGTTACCATCGCCGCAGGGACTCCTCGGCGACGTCGAATCCCCACGTCTCGGTCGTCGCAGCGCGTCGCCGCGCGAGGAGGACACACCCCGCCAGTGTGAGCAGGATACCGTATAACGGCGGGGTTCCGACGGTCAACACCGGTTCGGCCACCGTCAACACCAGCTCGCCGACCACCGTCGGCTCATCGAGAAGATACGCGACATCGGGGTACTGCACCGTCAGCGTCCCCAGAGCGGCCCCGACGACGACCAATCGCCGCCCGGGTCCCGCCGGCAGGCAGAGCAACAACGGGACGAGTGAGGGCAGGAGGTAGACGTAGTACACCTGGTAGGAGGGCAACACCACCAGCACCGCCGCCAGGACCGTATGCAACGCGAGCAGCGACCCGACGTCGCTCGTCGGGTCCACGTGGCGGTAGACGTCGATGACGACCGGTGCCATCAACAGTACCGCGAGTGGCCCCATCCAGCCGGGGTGGGTCGGAACCACCAGCGAGAGCGGTCGCCGCAGGGTGAGGTACTCCGCTCCCGCGGGTAACCCTCCGGCGAAGGCCGCCGGGCTGCCCCGGGGCAGCACCGCCGTCTCGATCCAGGTCACGTGGGGGTCGATCCCGAACAGGATGAAGCTCAGGACACCGGCCCCGACCCCCACGGCCACCGCCGCTGTGACCGCCCGCCACGACCGCCGCCAGAGGAGGTACGCCCCGAACGCGGCGGGGAAGACCTTCACAACGGCAGGCACCCCGAACAGTGCTCCCGAGACCCGGTCACGGCCGCGGTCCAGGGCCACCACCCCGGCGCCGATCGCGAGTGCCAACAATGGGTTCACGTTCCCGAAGTATATCGAGGACAGCATCTGGGCGGACACCGTACAGAACCCGATCACGAGGAACTGTTCCCGGCGGGAGACCAGCGCGCCACGCTCGGCCGCCACGTGTAAGGCGGCGACGCCGAGGGCGCCCGCGGCGAGGACGTTCCCGACCGTGAACACCAGGTAGGCCACGGTCCAGTCCCCGAGTACGAGGGCCGGCAGGAAGACCACTGCCACCACCGGCGGGTAGACGTAGGGCAGCGACGGGAACCCAGGGGCCGCCACCGCGTACAGGTCACCACCCTCGAGGAGCGTCGCCCCAGCACGGTAGTACACCTCGAAGTTCACGCCCGCCATGGCTGGGGACCGCACCAGGAGGCTGCCCAATGCGAGGCCGCCGGTGACGATGCCCAGGGCGAACACCACCCGCACCGACGCCGGCAGAGACCCGTCGCGCACACCCGATGGCTCCCCGCCGCCCCTCTTGGACCTTCCGCCCGACCCATATCCTTTACCCGCTGGGCTGACCCACGGTGGGCATGATACTCTCAGACCGGGACATCCGCCGCCGACTCGAGGACGGATCCCTCGTCGTCGAACCGCTCGCCGATCCCGACCTCCAGATCCAACCCGCGAGCATCGACCTCCGCCTCGGTCGAGAGTTCCTCGAGTTCCGCCGGTCGAACATCCCGTCGATCCACCCGGACAGCGAACGCGAGGTCGACGAGTACGTCGAGGAGACCGTCATCGACGCCGACGAGGAGTTCGTCGTCCACCCCGGTGATTTCGTGTTGGGGACGACCGTCGAACGCGTCGCGATCCCCGATGACCTGGTCGCCCACGTCGAGGGCCGCTCGTCCCTGGGGCGACTCGCGATCGTCGTCCACGCCACCGCCGGCCTGGCCGATCCTGGGTACCGGGGCCAGATCACCCTCGAGCTGTCGAACTTGGGGACCGCGCCGGTCGCCCTCTCCCCCGGGATGCGGGTCTCACAACTCACCTTCACCGAGCTCAGCTCCCCGGCGGAGCGACCGTACGGCGCCGAACGCGGGTCGAAGTACCAGGAACAGGCCGGGCCCCAGGCCTCCCGCGTCGGCGACGACCCCGAGTTCAGTGCTGGAGGCGATGGGTGATGCGGTTCATCGAAGAACTCGTCGTCGAGGAGTTCCTCCCAACCTACCGATCGATGCTCGCCACCGCGTTACGCGATCGGGGACTCACCCAGCGCGAGGTCGCAGACGCGTTAGGCGTCAGCCAGAGCGCGGTCTCGAAGTACGCCCACGGCGACGTCACCCAATCCCCGCGGATCCGGGCGGACGACCGGGTGCAGGACCTGGTCGACCGCACCGCAGAGGGGTTGGCGAGCGAGGAACTCACTCCGGTCGGCGCCCTCGTCGAGGCCGAGGTCCTCATCCGGGAACTCGAGAGCCAAGGCGACGTCCTGGCGACGCTGCACGCCGAGGCGATGCCGGGTCTCGCCGACAAGGAGGTGGGGTTGGGGATCCACGATCCCGAGGGCGAGGTCCGGTCCCGGGAACGCACCCTCGCGGACGTCCGTCGCGGCCTCCGCGGGATTGAGGCGACCGGCGGGTTCGCAGCCCTCCTCCCGGCGGTCGGGTCCAACCTCGTCGCCTGTCTCCCGGATGCCGCCACCCTCGGCGACGTCGCCGGGGTGCCCGGGCGCCTGTTCGACGTCAAGGGTCGGGTGGAGGTCCCCGCCGATCCGGAGTTCGGGGTCAGCGGACACGTCGCCCGCGTCCTGTTGGCCGCCCGCGACGCCGGAAGCGACGCCCGCGCGGCATTGAACATCCGGTACGACGAGACGATTGTCGCCGATCTCGAGGCCGCCGGCCTCGAGTCGGTGGCCTTCGATCCGGAGGTCGACCTCGACACCGCGGTCACATCGGCGGTCTCCGCCACACCATCGGCGGCGGTGCTGTACCAGACGGGCGCGTTCGGCATCGAACCGGTGACCTACGTCCTCGGACCCGACGCCCAGACCGTCGTCGAACAGGTTCGCACCCTGGTATGAGCGACGCGGTGCGTCGGTTCTACGGGCGACGGGCCCGGACTTACGACCTCCTCGCCCGGTACACCCCCGGCGTCAGACGATGGCGTCGCGCGGCCGTCACAGCCCTCGACCTCGACCCCGGCGACACCGTCCTGGACATCGGGTGTGGCACCGGCGCTTCGTTTCCCTACCTGCGGGATGCGGTCGGTCCCGCGGGCCGTGTCGTCGGGGTCGATGTCACCCCCGAGCTCCTCGATCGAGCCACGCGACGCGCGTCTCGCTGGCAGAACGTCACCGTGGTCGCCGGGGACGGGTCGACGCCACCGGTGTGTGGCGGCGTCGACGGGGTGCTCGGGTGCTTTGTCGTCGGCCTGTTCGAGGCGCCGGCGACCGTCGTCGACGAGTGGGCGACACTCCTCGGTTCGGCTGGCCGCATCGCCCTCCTGGACGGTGTCCCAGCCGGCTGGTCGACCGGCCTGGACCGGGTGTTCGGGTACCTCGTCCGGGTCGGGACCCCACCCGGATCCCGTGAGGCGGTCCTGGACCGGCTCCGGACCAGGGTCGATGGGGCCCACGGCCGCGTCACCGCGCGGGGGACGGCGACGACCGAGCAGGCCTTCGCGTTGGGGTACGTCCGGCTGTCCGCGGCGACGCTGGGCGAGGGCGGTGACTAGGGACTCAGCCGTTGGCGGTCCCGCGGGAACAACACTGCCTCCCGGATGTTGTCCAGTTCGAGCATCGTCGTCACCAACCGATCGGCGCCCATCCCCCACCCGGCGTGCGGTGGCATCCCGTACCGGAACATCTTCGTGTAGTACTCGAAGGCCGCGGGGTCGAGGCCCTGCTGCTCGAAGCCCTCGATCAACCGGTCGTGGCGGTGCTCACGCTGGCCGCCGGAGGTCAACTCCATGCGCGGGTGGTTGAGATCGAATCCGGTCGAGACGGTGGGGTCGTCCTCGAGATCCTTGATGTAGAACGGTTTCACCTCGCTTGGCCACTCCGTGATGAAATAATGGGAGCCGACATCGGCGCCCAACGCCTTCTCGGCCTCCGTGGGCAGGTCATCCCCCCACTCGAGGGGCGTCTCCAGGACGTCGGCCGCGTTCACACGGTCGATCGCCTCGCGGTAGGGCACCCGCGGGAACGACTGGGAGTCGAGCCCGAAGGAGTCCGCCAACCCCAACGTCTCGAGTTCGGCCTCGCACTCAGCTTCGACCCGGTCGTAGGCGGCCCGGACCACCCGTTCGCAGACGTCCATTGCCTCATCGGCGTCGATGAACGCCGACTCGAAGTCGATGCTGGTCGCCTCGTTGATGTGGCGGGGCGTGTTGTGCTCTTCTGCCCGGAAGATCGGGCCGACCTCGAAGACGCGTTCCAGGCCCGACCCGACCATCAACTGCTTGAACAGTTGGGGGCTTTGGTTCATGAACGCTTCCTTCCCGAAGTACGTGATCGGGAACAGCTCGGTGCCGCCTTCCGTCCCCGTGGCCACGATCTTCGGGGTGTTGATCTCCGTACAGGAGAGGGCCCGGAGTTCGTCGCGGACGGCCTCGAGGACCGTCGCCCGGATCTCGAAGATCGCCTTCGGCCCCGGTTTCCGGAGATCGAGGGTGCGGTTGTCCAGGCGGGTGGGGAGTTCGGCGTCGACCTTCCCGGAGGGGTCTAACGGGAGTTCCGGGTCGGCCGGCGCCAGCACCTCGAGGTCCTCGGGGATGAGTTCGACGCCCGTCGGGGCCCGGTCCTCGGCCTCGACGGTCCCGCTGACTTGGACGACGCTCTCCCGGTGGAGGTCCAACGCCGTCTCGACGAGGGGCCCGGCCATCTCGTCTTTCTCGAGTTTCACCTGGAGTTTCCCGGACCGGTCCCGGAGGATGAGGAAGGCGATGCCGCCGAGGTCCCGGATCTCGTGGATCCACCCGGCGACGGTGACCGCCGATCCTGGGTCAACGTCGGCCGCATACGTTCGGTCCTGCATACCACCCGGTCACCGGGCGCCAGCCTTAAAGACGGCTTTTTCCGGTCGCGTCACTCAGGCCGTGGCTGGTCGGCGTGTGCGTCCTTGACCCCACGGACCGTCTCCCGCACCGCGGCGGCCCCCTCGTCGTGGGCGAGATCGCCGACGACGATGACGTCGGCGACCGACCCCATCTCGTGGGCGGAATCGTAGTCGTGGATGCCGCCGCCGTAGAACAGCGTCGCCGCCTCGAGGGCTGCGTCGGCGGCCCCGACGGTATCGACGTCCCCGAACGTGCCCGAGTACTCGATGTAGACGATGTCCTGGCCGAACAACCGTTCGGCGACCGAGGCGTAGGCCGCGACCTCATCGGGGCCGATCGCACAGTCGGCCTCGGTGAGTTCGGCGATGCTGGCATCCGGATTCAACACGATGTAGGCCTCCGTCGTGGTCCGGTCCCAGTCGACGTCGTCTATGCGCGCCCACTCCTTGTGGGCGCCGACCAACCAGAACACGTCCCCCGCGTTGAACACGACGGGGACGAGGTAGCCGTCGAGCCCCTCGTCATCGACGACGACGGCGGGGTTCGACGGTTCCTGGTACAGTGGGATGTCGTGCTCACGGCAGGCATCGATCACGTCCTGAACTTTCTCGGTGGTGACGTCGAGGGTGCCACCGATCTCGATGGCGTCGGTCCCGGTCTGACAGAGGTCCGCGTAGGTCTCTCCCGGGGGGAGGGACTTGTCCGGGTCGAGTTTCAGGACGTGATCCCACGTCGACCACGGGTGCATACCGCCCAGTTTCGGTGAACTGTACAAAGCCCCTTCGATGCCCTACGCGCCGGAACCTACCCGTGGATGCCCATCGCCTCGATCTGTTCTTGGTACCGGTTCCGGATGGTGACCTCCGTCACCTGTGCGACGTTGGCGACCTCCCGTTGGGTCTTCTTCTCGTTGCACAACAGTGACGCCGCGTAGATGGCGGCCGCTGCGTACCCCGTCGGGGATTTCCCGGAGAGCAGCCCTTGCTCGGCGGTGGTGTCGATGATATCGTTTGCCTTCGATTCGACCTCCTCGGACAGTTCGAGTTCAGAACAGAACCGCGGGACGTACTTCTTCGGGTCGACCGGCCGCATCTCCAGGCCGAGTTCCTGGGAGATGTAGCGGTAGGTCCGCCCGATCTCCTTGCGTTCGACCCGGGAGACCTCCGAGATCTCCTCGAGACTCCGGGGGATCCCCTCCTTGCGACAGGCGGCGTACAACGCCGACGTGGCGACGCCCTCGATCGACCGACCACGGATTAGATCCTCCTTGAGGGCGCGACGATAGATGACCGAGGACACCTCCCGGACCGACCGGGGCACGCCGAGTGCCGAGGCCATGCGGTCGATCTCGGAGAGGGCGAACTGGAGGTTGCGTTCGCCCGCGTCCTTGGTCCGGATGCGCTCCTGCCACTTGCGCAACCGGTGCATCTGACTGCGTTTCTTCGAAGAGATAGAGCGACCGTAGGCGTCCTTGTCCTTCCAGTCGATGGTGGTGGTCAACCCCTTGTCGTGCATCGTCTGGGTCGTCGGCGCCCCAACGCGGGACTTCTCCTGGCGTTCCTCGTGGTTGAACGCCCGCCACTCCGGCCCCGGGTCGATCTGCTCGTCGTCGACGACCAATCCACAGTCGTCGCAGACGAGCTCGGCCCGGTCGGAGCTTTTCACGAGGTTCTCGGACCCACATTCGGGACACGCACGGACCGTCTCCCCCTCCTCCTCTTCTGATGCGGTTTCCTGCTCCCGCTGCCGAGTGGACCGTGTCATCGCATTTTTATAGTAGCGATTTACGCACACTTGAACCCTTTGCCGAATCCTGTCGTCTGCGAACCGACTGGATCAACCAAGCATCCCGCCGTAGTCATCCGGTTTCCGGCAGGTCGTCGGTGGAACGGAATCCACTTCACGCCCCACCACCTCAATCCTGTCGATGCCGGTGATCGAGTGCGACCCCGCCGACGCCCGTGACCGCCTCGCCGCGGCGGGTGTCACCATCGAACCCGGGAACACCGACCACGAACGTTGGCGGGCCAGCCGTGGCGAGGCCACCGCCGTCGCCTACGACGGCAAGGTCGTCGTCCAGGGCGCCCGCCCGACCGACATCACCGGCCTGCTCGCCGACGGGAGCGGTGCCGTCGACCTCTACTTCGACGGCGCCAGCCGCGGCAACCCCGGACCCGCGGCCATCGGCTGGGTGCTCGCGACCGCCGACGGGATCGTCGCCGAAGCAGGCGAACGCATCGGCCGGAAGACCAACAACCAGGCCGAGTACGAAGCCCTCATCCAGGGGCTCCGTGCCGCCCGCGACCACGGGTTCGACCGCGTCGACCTCCACGGCGACTCCAAACTCGTCGTCGAACAGCTCCGTGGCACCTGGGACACCAACGACCCCACACTCCGCGAACACCGTGTCACCGCCCTCGAATTGCTCAGTGACTTCGAGGACTGGTCGGCCACCCACGTCCCCCGTGAACTCAACGACCGCGCCGACGACCTCGCCAACGACGCCCTGGACGATGCCTGAGGAGGAGCTGCCCACCACCGTCGTCGATGACGCGGTTCGGCTCACCCGGTGGGCCCACCGCGTCGACGGCGAGGAGGCCGCCCAGTACCGGGACCGACGGGACACCCTGTTGGCCGAGTACGGGTACACCGCCCACGTCCGGACCGACGACGACCCACCGACCGTCGTCCTCCACCCCCGGGATTGGCTCGTCGACGGGACCGTCCGGCGTGACCGCATCGAGGACACCGACAACGCCATCGAACGAGCACTGACCGGCGGCGCCATCGAGGACTACGACGCGGCAACCGCCGCCAACGAGGCGATCGTCGCACGTGTCGCCGACGCCCACGCCCCCGTCCACGCCGACACCGCGGCGGCGTTCGCGACGTTCATGGAAAACCACCGGGCCCGCCCACTCGACACCGCCACCGCCGCGGACATCCAGGAGTTCCTCGAGGAGTACTTCCCCCGGAACAGCTGGCCCACCGACGAACAACGTCGTCTCGTCTGCCGATCGCTGCGGTACACCCTCGAGATTGCGCGGCGACACGGCTGACGGTGCTGCCCCAGCATCTCGTTGCCCGCCGGCCCCTCACTCGACGCGCTCGACGAGCGATCGAACCTGTGCGGCCCGCTCGTCATCGGTCACGAACTTCGAGAGGGTCCAGGAGAGGCGATCGACCACCGCATCCAGGCCCGCCTCGGTCAACGCGTACTCGTTGGTCCGTTTGTCGAGTTCGCTCTTCTCGACCAGGTCCATCGAAA
Source organism: Halobacteriaceae archaeon (assembly GCA_042216925.1). GTDB lineage: Archaea > Halobacteriota > Halobacteria > Halobacteriales > Halobacteriaceae > JBDGTJ01. Next base: position 18,779 of record JBDGTJ010000002.1, on the reverse strand, counting down.
CGAGGTCGTCGAGGTTCGGATACAGGCGCCCGTGGTTGACCTCCTCATCGTAGTAGTCTTCGAGTTCTCGCTTGATTGCCAGCCCATACATCGGTTCGCTGGAGAGAACCGCGAGGATGTTCTGCTGGAACGCGGTCAAGCCGCGTACCTCCGCGGACGATGCAGTTTGTGCCTCTGACATCGCGGAAAAGTTGGCCGGACCCATATATAAGACCTTCTCACCGGCATCAGGGCGCCTGCTCATGTCCGAAAGGCCTTTTTTAACAGTGGGCGTGGCAGTCGGCATGCCGAACCTCTGGGCAGACCTCGCTGCCGGGCCGGACCCGCCGAGCACCATCTATACGGTCGTCGAGTGTCTCAAAGGCGAGCGCAACAAGTACGAGTACGACAAGGACCTCCCCGGCGTCGTCCTCGACCGGGTGCTACACAGCAACGTCCACTACCCAAGCGACTACGGGTTCATCCCCCGGTCCTGGTACGACGACGACGATCCTCTGGATGTCCTCGTCCTCGTCGAGGACGCCACGTTCCCCGGCTGTGTGATCGAGGCCCGCCCGGTCGCGTTGATGCGGATGGACGACGACGGCGAGCAGGACGATAAGGTCATCGCGGTCCCGAGTGAGGACCCGCGGTACGACCACGTCCAGGACCTGGAGGACGTCACCGAGCAGACCCGCGCGGAGATCGCTGAGTTCTTCGAGACCTACAAGAACCTCGAACCCGGGAAACAGACCGAGACCCTCGGCTGGGAGGATCGGGCGACCGCCGAGGACGCCATCGACCACGCGTTGACCCTCTATCAGGAACAGTTCGCCTGACGGCTCGGCAGCCCCGGACCCGAACGTACTTGACCCTCCAGCGTGAGGCTTCCGCTGATGGCCTGGGGGGTCCCCGGTCTCTCCGATTCCGCAGTCATGCTCGCCGCCGCCGCGGTCCTCGTCGGCGGCACCAGCGGGTACGTCCTGTATGCGGTCAAACAACGACGTGGCTCCCGCGGCGACGACGAGGAGCTCACCGAGCTCCGGGACACCATCACGGGGTTGAGCGAGGTCGCTCTCGTCGTCCCCGAGAACCCGAGTATCGACGACCTCGCCGCCGCCCTCGGCCTTCAGGCCCTCGCCACGGACTGGGGGATCAGCGCGGACCTGTACGCCCGTGGGGAGGTCACCGCCGAGGACGCCTCCGCATTCTGTAACATCTTCGACGTCAACCCCACGCTGGTCGATGAGGCCGCCGAGGCCCTCGCAGAGGCCGATGGCGTCGTCATCGTCGGTGGCGGCGGGCCCATCCCGACCTTCTCGGCGACCCCGGTGGTCGCGGTCGTCAGACACCGGCCAGCGACCACTGACCACTCCACCGTCATCTCCCGCAGCGACGACGGGTCTACATCGACGACCGTCGCCCGCCTCCTCAGCGAGGCGGGTGTCGTTCCCGAGCAACGCATCGCGACGGCGTTGCTCTACGGGATCCGGGCCGGCACCCAGGAGTTCCGACGGGTCCGGGGCCAGTCAGACTATCAGGCGGCGAGTTTCCTCCATGATTTCGCCGACCACGGTCGGATCGAGGCGCTGCGGTCCCCCGGCATGAGCAGTGACACCTTCGACGTGATCGGGGAGGCGATCGCGAACCGGGAACGCCGCGCGAGTTTCGCCGTGAGCAACGTCGGCACCATCCCCGCCATCGGGGCGCTTGAGGAGGCCGCCGACACCCTGCTCCGTCTTGATGGGGTCTCCTCGGCGGCCGTCTTCGGCGTCCACGACGAGACGGTCGTGGCTGCCTGTCGCACCGAGGACGTCCGGTCGAACGCCGTCGAGATCCTCGAAACCGCCTTCGACGAGGTCGAGACCGTCGGCGGGAACGCCGACGCCGCGACCGTCCGGGTGCCCCTCGGTCTGTTCGCTCAGGTCGACACCGACCACCGGGAGACCCTCGACGAGCTCATCGACGCCAGCACCCGCAAGGCCCTGTTCCGCGCCAGCGACGCCGGGTGACTCATTCCCGACGTGCATACCCCCGACCGACCGCATGTATTATGAGCATGGGTAATTACTTGGGTGTGGCGGCCCGACAACACAGTGTGGTCAAGACACCCCGCCGGATCGGCATCGCCCACGTGACCGTGGTGCCGACCAACTACGACCCCGACGAGGACCGATCGACCGAGGAGTGCTGACGCCAGCGTTTATCACGGGGGACGGGGACAACCGCGGCCATGGACGACCAGACCCTCGAGGACCGACTCCGCACCGTCGAACGCGCCATCGACGACGACACCGCCACGCCCCGCCCGGACCACGACGCCCGCCTCGACGACATCGAAGCCCGACTCCGCGACCTCGAAGCCGCGACGCAGGCACTCCGCGGGTACGTCGGTGACGTCCGCGACCGCGACGACGAGACCCACCGCCGGGCCGACGCCGCCCTCGCCGAAGTCAAACGCCTGGACACCGGATCTCACCCGATCGACGATACCCACCCACCGACCGTCCCCGCCACCGAGGAGGACGACGACGGCCTCCTCGACCGCATCGACGAGTGGCTGTAATCCGCCTGCTCCTCGCCGTCCTCGTGGCAACCAGCCTGCTCGCCGTCGCCCTCCCCGCCATCGACACTGCCCGCGAGGACGCCGCCGCCACCGCCGCCCGCGGCGAGCTCACGACCATCGAACACGCCATCCACCGCCTCGCCACGACCAACGACCCCGTTCCCGTGGGTCTCCCCGCCGCCCGCCGCCAGCTCACCGTCACCGTCCCCGATGCCGGTCCCGGCTCGACCGGCGTCAGCTATCTCGCCATCGGTGGAAACCCCACCACCACGACCCGGGACGGGCCCACCGGCGACATTCTGGTCTACCGACTCCCCGGCGGCCCCACCCACACCATCCGGACCAGCGTCGACCTCCGCGTCGTCCTCGACGGCCGGCGCCAGGATGACGCCACCCCGATCATCATCCGCGACTCGACCCGGCTCACCCTCACACTCGTCACCGTCGAGGACACCGTCGTCGTCCGCATCACCACCGTACGTTTATGACCGGGACCGGCACGACCCCCACCCGTGCTCGACCGCCTCCGTCACCACCTCACCGACAGCCCAGCCTGTGACTGCACCACCACCCTGACGGATTCGGTCCTCACCGTCGACGCTACCGACTGTCCCAACGACGGCGCCCTCCCCGACGCCCCGAGCTGTCGCGCCACGGTCACCACCGCCATCGGCACCACCACCGTCGAGGCAATCCTGATCCATCAGAACGGTCGCGAACACCGGTACGACGGTGACGCCGCCCGCCTCCTCAGCCGCGCCGCCGCCAGTGCCGCCGCCATCGCCCCTCGCGACCCCGGCCTCGCCACCCGACTCCGCCACCAGCCACTCGCCGCCGCCCAAGACGCCCTCGACCGCGCCGGGCCCGTCGCCACCACTGCCGCCCGAACCGGACTTGAGCCACTCACGGACACAGACAGCCTCGATGCTGTCCTCACCCCGTCGGTCCGTCCACAGATCGCCGACACCACCATCGACCTCAAGCCCCCGGACGCGGCCCAGCTCATCGAACACCGCAACACCGCCCCCGACACCACCGTCCGCATCTACACCATCCCGAGCGCCGAACTCCCGACCTACCACATCGAACCGGCCTGGACCAGCTTGACGAACCCTGACTACCACGTCCTCGCAACGGCTCGAAGCCGGCTCGCCACCGGTCAGGCCCGCGGTGGCGTCGAGACGCCCCCCGCCGCCATCGACGCCGTTCCCAGGACTCCGGACGCCGCCCCCGAACGACTCGCCCGCATCCTCGCCAAACACACGCGTGGCTTTGGCATCCTCGCCGATCTCTTCGCCGACGACCGCGTCACGGACGTGTACGCGCCGGCACCGGTCGACGGGACGCGCCTGCGGGTTACCGTCGACGACGAGGCCATGCTCACCAACGCCAGCCTCACCAGCGATGGAGCCGCCGCCCTCGCCTCCCGCCTCCGCCGCACCAGTGGCAACCCCTTCTCCCGGGCCGACCCCACCATCGACGCCCACGTCACCGTCGGCCCCGCCGACACCCGGGTCCGCGCCACCGGCGTCACCGACCCCGCCACCGACGGGTACGGCTTCGCCTTCCGCGCCCATCCAGACCACGCCTGGACCGTCCCCCGCCTCGTCGCCACCGACACCCTCACCCCGTGGTGTGGCGCTCTCCTCTCGATCGCCGTCGAACGCGGCGCCACAATCCTGGTCGCGGGCGCCCGCGGTGCCGGCAAGACGACTCTCCTCGGCGCACTGCTCTGGGAACTCCCCGCCGCCACCCGCGTCGTCACCATCGAGGACACCCCCGAACTCCCCGTCGCGGGGCTCCAAGCCCGGAACCGGGACGTCCAGGCCCTCTACACCACCGAGGACGACTTCGACGCCGCGACCGCGCTCCGGTCGGCCCTCCGCATGGGCGAAGGCGCCCTCGTCGTCGGCGAGGTCCGCGGGACCGAGGCACGAGTGCTCTACGAGGCCATGCGCGTCGGCGCCAACGAAAGCGCGGTGCTGGGCACCATCCACGGGGACAGAGCCGAGACGGTCAGGGAACGCGTCGTCGCCGACCTCGACGTCCCCGCATCCTCCTTCGCGGCCACCGACCTCGTCGTCACCACCGCCGCCGGCGACGACCGCGGCCACCACCTCGCAGCCATCGAGGAGGTGACCGGGCCCGACCCCGACGCAGCCGCCCCACTGTATGAGGCGGCCCCGACCGGCCGCATCGCCCGCGGCAGCAGCGACCTCATCGCCACCCTGGCCGACCCAGACGAGACCTACGCCACCGTTCGCTCGGCGATCAGTGACCGACAGTCCTTCATCGAATCCCTCGTCCGGGACGAACACACCGACCCCGGGACCGTCGTCGACGCCCACGCCCGCCGGAGGCGTCACGCATGAACTGGGCCAGCCTGGTCACCGCCCTCGCTGTCCACAGTCCCGTCACCGCCGACGCCGCCCCGACCCTCGATCGGGCCCTTCGGGTCCTCGACGTCGATGTCCGCGGTACGACACTCCTCGAGGCCGCGACGACGATCCTGACCATCGGTGCCGTCCTGGCCGTGGTCACCGCCCTCCTCGGGGACCAGCGCCTCGCGCTCATCGTCCTCGTGGCGGCCGCCGGCAGCGCAGGGGGTGCCCTCCTCGTCCCCCGGTGGCTCGCCACCGCCCACCAGACAAGCGCCCTCGGCGACCTCCCCGACCTCGTCGGATTCGCCGTCCTCCGCATGCGCATCGACCCGACGCCCGAACGTGCCGCCACCTTCGCCGCGCGCCACGCCCGTGGCCCCCTCGCCACGAGCCTCGCAGAACAGGTCCGCCATGCCCGAGGCACCCCCGAAGACGGGTGGACCGCCTTCGGTCGGACGTGGCGGGACGACGCCCCGACGCTCCCCCGCGCCATCGCCTTGCTCCGCGCGGCCGGACACGCCCCCGCCGCCGATCGCCCCCGCCTGTTGGAGTCCGCCCTCACCGTCGTCCTCGAGGGGACCAAAGACCGCATGGCCACCTACGCCACCGCCCTCCGCGGCCCCACCACCGGGTTGTACGCATTCGGCGTCGTCCTCCCCCTGGCGACCATCGGCGCCCTCCCCACGCTCCGCGCCGCCGGCATCCCCCTCGAGGTCACCAGCCTCGCAATCCTCTATGACATCCTCCTCCCCGCTGCCCTCGCGCTGGCCGGTGCCTGGCTCGTCGGCCGCCGACCCGCCGCCTTCCCCCCGGCCGCCGTGGGCGCCACTCACCCCGATCTCCCGGCTCGGGGCCGCCACCTCTTGCTCGTCGTCCCCGCGACCGCCCTCCTCACCACCGTCGTGACCGTGCTCGTCTACCCCGCCTGGACACCGCCCCTGGTCGTCCCGGCCGTCACCATCGGCATCGCACTCCTGACTTGGACCCGGCCACTCACGACGATCCGTGAACGGACCCGCGCCATCGAAGCCGGGATCCCCGCCGCGCTCACCGTCGTCGGCCAACACCTCCAGCGTGGCGCCCCACCCGAAACCGCCGTCGCCGACGCCGCCACCCTCCTCGCGGACCCAACCGGGTCCGTCTTCGGCCGGGCAGCCACCATCCACGACCGCCTCGGCGTCGACCTCGAGACCGCATTCCTCGGGGAGGACGGTGCCCTCGCCAATCTCCCCAGTCCCCGCTTGCACGCCGCAGCCACCCTCCTCATCGTCGCCGGACGCGAGGGCCGACACGGCGGCCAGGTCCTCATCGAGGTCGCCGACCATCTCGACGCCCTCACCACCGTCCAACAGGACGCCCGCCGCGAGCTCGCCGGGATCGTCGGCACCCTCCGCTCGACGGCGTGCTGTTTCGCCCCCATCATCGGCGGCGCCACCGTCGCCCTCGCCGCTCGCATCGGGGGCGCAGGCCTCGCCCGCAGCGTCACGACCGTCGACACCGGCGCCCTCGCCCTCGTCGTGGGGATCTACGTCCTGGCGTTGGGGACGATCCTGGCCGCCCTCGCCACCGCCCTCGAACACGGGCTGGACGCGGCCCTCCTCGGTGAACACGTCGGCTACGCCCTGGTCGCCGCCGCCACCATCTACCCGACCACGGTCCTCGCCGCCGGGTGGCTCGTCTAGGTTTATCCCGGGGCACGGGACCAACCCCGGTCATGCCAGGCGTGCTCGCCGACGTCCCCGTCGTCTGGGTCGCTCTCGCGCTGACGAGTACCGTCCTCGTCGGCGCCGCATTCCAGTTCCCCACCACCGCCCCGGCGCCCGCCGCCGCGGTGGCAGACACCATCGACACCGTCGCCGCCGCCCCGTACGACTCCACCGCAACCCACCCCATCGCCGCGGCCGCAGTGCGCCTCGGCCCCCACCGCCTCGCGGTCCGCACCACCGCCGGGGTCACCCACGCCGCCATCGGCTACGGACCCGTCACCCCCGTCCCACGCGGCTCGCGGCTGGCCCGCATCGCCGCCGGCACCCCACCACCCCACCTGTTCGGGTCTCCCACGGCCTTCCAGACTGCGGTGGCCAAGGCCCGCGATCGGACGCCGACCTGGCGCACCGACGTCGAAACGATCGTCGTCCGCCAGGTCACCTGGGGAGGGGTCGATGTCACACTCGTCACCGCATAGAGGCCAACTCCACCCACTCGCCGCCCTGATCGCCGTCATCGCCGTCACGACCGTCCTCGGGCTCTACGCCGGCGTCTTCGCCGACACCATCCCCAACACCCCCGTCAGGAGCCCCGCCCCCGAGACCCTGACCCGGATCGTCGCGACCACCTCTACCGGCGGCGTCCTCACACCGGCCAGCCTGACCCCCGCGACCATCGCCGGCGTCACCCCACCGACGCTGTCGGTCAACGTCACCCTCCGCACCGCCGACCAGGCGTGGTATGTCGGTCCAAGACCACCGCGGCCCGCCGCCACCGCGGCCATCCCCGTCCCCGTCCGCACCGACACCGCCATCGTCCCCGGTCGGCTCCGCGTGGTGGTGTGGCGATGACCGACCGCGGGCTCAGCACCGTCGTCGACGTTGCCGTCTGCATCCTGTTGATCGGCGCCAGCGTCGCCACGCTCGCCACCGCAACACCCCCACCGACGACGACCGGACCGGACCCGACCCCGGTCGCCGTCGTCCTCGGGACCGCGACCCAGACCGCCGCCGGTCGCCCCGGTGCCACCCTCGCAGACCGACTGGCCGGGGCCGCCATCGCCACCACACAGGCCACCCCCGCGGCCGTCACCACCGTCCGCACCCGGGTGAACGCCACCCTCGAGTCCATCCCAGGCCACACCCAGGTCGTCGCCGTCTGGCGCCCCTATCGCGGTGCACCCACCATCGGTTGTGTCACCGCCGGCGAGACGCCGCCACCCTCGGCCGTGGTGGCCACTGCCCGCCTCACCATCCCCATCTCCTCGACCATCACCACCGCCCGCCTGCGGACGCTCGCGGACTCCGGTGGGTACGCCGCCGTCGCGACCGCCCTCGCCCGCGCCACCCTCGCCCACCGAACACGCCGCTGCGACGGTCTCGACGCCGTCCGCCAAGCGTGCACCCCATCGGAGGCGATGAGCGACGCCCGGGTCCAGGAGCTGGCGGCCCGCTACGAGACCGGGCTCCGGAGAAGGTTCGACACCCCTCGGGGAGCCGTGCCAGCGGTCACGGTCGATCACATCATGCTCATCGTCAGGCGGTGGACGCGATGAGACTCGCCGACGACGACCGGGGCCGGGTGCCGTTCGCCCTCATCGGCGTCATCCTCCTGCTGGCGAGTACCGGATACGCCGTCACCCTGGGCGCCCCACGGACGGCGGTCGACCGCCCCGGGACGACTGACGCCATCCGTGAGACCGTCGCTGCCACCCGCACCGCTGTCCAGGGTGCGATCCGCCGCGCCGCTGCCAGCGCTGCACGCACCCCGGTCGTCACCCCTGCCAACACCACGTACGGCAGGGTCCTCGACGACGACATCCCGTTTCGCTCCTGGGTCCGTCTCCGGATCGCCGTCGCCGTGCGTCGCGCCGTCACCAAACTCGGCACCGAGTACGGTCAGGTCCACACCGCCGTCTCCCTCCCACCGATTACCAGTCCCCGCGGGTTGCGCGCGGCGATGCGGAACGTCTCCATCGACCGCGGCAACCACACCCGACCAACCGTCACGGTCACCATCGAGAATATCGCGGTCACCGCCAGTCGCGACGGCTACGTGGTCGCCGCCAAACGTACCGCGCTCACCGTCACGGTCCGCACGCCCGCCTTCGTCCTCCACGACCGCGTCGCCGCCTTCGAACGCCGCCTCAACCGCAGCCCGTTCGAACCGGGGCTGGCCCGCCAGTTCACCGCCAACCTCTACGGGCTGACCTGGCCACGCGGCTACGCCCAGTACGGGGGCGCCCCCATCGAGAACGTCGTCGCCAACCGCCACCTCGAGGTCGCGGCCAACGGCGCGTTACTCGCGATCCAGCGCGCAGTCTTCGGCACGGCCGACCGCCGCGGCATCCGGGCCCACCGCCGCGCCCGCCTGCAGACCGGGGTCCGGGACCTCCTCGCCGCCGCCGACGTCGGCCTGGGGCATTGGAACGACGCGGTCCTCCCCGCCACCGGCGTCGATCCACCGGACCCAGGCCCGTTGGCCGACCGGTGGCGCCGCGACAACTTGACCGTCGACCTCGCCCGCCCCGCCGACGACGCCTTCGCGACGTTCGTCGACGGTGGGGGCTCCCACACGTTGTCCGACATCCTCGAGACGGTCTACACGGTCCGCGCACAGCTCGCGACCACGACCACCGTTCGGAACCGGTCACAGGATCCCGCCGACCACCCCGCGGGCTGGACGCTCACCGACACCACGACCGACCGGTCCACGACCGTCCGTCCCAGTACCGCGGATCCCCCATCGACCCCGCCCGGCACCGTGACCCTCGCCGCGTACAGCCGCGTGGTCACCGTCGTCACCCACACTACCAAGACCTGGACGAACGGCACCCACACGCGGACGACCACCGGCACCGAACGCAGGACCTCTATCGTCCAACTCGCCGTCCACGCCCGCATGGCACGCGTCCCACAGGCACCGGGGGCGCTCACCCCGGCGACGCGCCGTGGCGTCCTCCAGGGTGTCGCGTCGACGATTCTCGACCGACTCGTCACCGGCCGCGGTGGCGTCGATACCCTCGCGGTCCAGGCCGCCACGACGGGCCTCGACGCCGACCCCATCAGCATCGACATCCCGAGGGGGTCCGGCGTCCGCGACCGCGTCTACCGCGGCGTCGCAACACTCCGCCGCGCCCTCCAGAATCGGACCGTCACCGTCGACCCCGCAGGGGTCACGGCAACCCCCGTCACCGAACGGCTTCTCGCTGTCGTCGACACCCTGACCAGGGACCGCCTCTCCGAGGAGGGGTCCTACCCTTCACTGGCCATGAAGGCCCGTGTCGCCGCTCGCCATGCCTACGTCGCGGTGCTCGAATCCCGGCTCCGCGACCGTGGTCGCGAGCAGGCGTCCGTCCTCGACGGGTTCGCCGACTTCCTCGAGGCCAGCGGTATCACCCCTCGACACCTGGGGGCGGTCGCGACGTTCCTGGAGGCACCCACCCCACAAGCAGCCAATCCCAGGGTACGGATATCGGTGGCGGGCGTCCCCGCCTATCTCTCCCGAGCCGAGGTCGGCGCCGAGACCGTCCCCGGACTCGAGACCCCGTACTACCCGCTGGCCACGCGGAACCGCAACCTCGTCACGGTCCCGTACGGTGACGCCGCAAGTGCCATCACTGACGCCGTCCTCGACCGCGGCGCCCGGGTGTCCCTCCGCATCGCCGCGCGGGCGCTCCGCGCCGCCAACACCACCCTCCAGACACAGGGGAACGCGACGATCCGATCCCGGCGGGATGCGTTGACCGCCGCGATGCAGGCGGCGTTCGTCGACGTGGAGACCGCCCTCGTCGACACCGTTCACCGACGAACCCCACTGCCGGCCGCACGCGCACAGACCGTGGTGACCGCCGCCCTCAGGGAGTGGTCGACCCTGCCGGCCCGGGTGCAGGCCGCCGCCAACGGATCGCTCGCCGCAGCGATCGCCACCCGGGTCGACGCACATGCCACCCTCTCGAACCGGCGATTGGACCGTGTCCGCGTCAGGCTGCGGCGACGGGCCCGCACGTTGCTCGCCAGCACCCGCATCGCAGCGGGGACCGTGACCGGCGTCGCCGAGGCGACCCGGGGTCTCGCCCGCCAGACCCTCGAACAGACGGTCGCGGACACCCTGGACCGCTCCGGCACCGTCCTCGGCGAGCGATGGGTCGGCGACGCCCTCGGCGGTGTCCCCGGTGGCGTCCCCCTCGTCCCGGTGCCTGGATACTGGTATGCCACCGCCAACGCCTGGCGTGTGGCCGTCCGCGGCGCCTACGTTCGGTTCGCGGTCGCCGCCCCGGCTGGCGCCCCACTCGATGGGTTGTCGGGTACCGTGGAGTACGTGCGCCGGTCCGGGGCCGTCCGCATGGACGTGGACGGCGACGGCGAGGCGGAACTCCTCGGGCACAACCGCCGGATCCGGTTCGCCATCGAGTCAGCGGTCATCATCGTCGTCCCACCGGGTGGCAGCGGCGTCGCCGACGTCGATGGCGTCCGGGACGAACGGTCGCCCGGGTGGAACACCTCCCGATCTCCGTCCCCAGGGAGGATAGCTCCACCACGGTCTGTGATGAGGGTCGCCCCACCGTGAGGGGGCCGGTCCGCCACTAGCAAGGGTGGCCCGACACCCGGGTCCTCCACCGCCAGCGGCCACCCCGCAGTCGCCCCGGGGTATCACCTCGACCGTCGAGGGAGCCAACCACGACGGTCTTGTAACCCCGGTGTGAGGTCCAGGTATGGCGGTCACAACCATCGCGGCGGCGGGCCAGCGATCGCCCGCCGCCGTCGAGGACGTCATCTACGACGCGGTCGCCGACGCCATCGAGGTCGTGGGACCCGACCACGTCGCGGCGACCACCGCCCTCGACGATGACCAGGTCGATGCCCTGACCGCCGGGGACCGCCCGTCACTGACCCTCGAAGCGGTCGAGACGGTGCTCGATGCCGCCGATCAGGTCCCGGCAGCCGGGTCCTACGCAGCCGACCTCCGTGATGCGACGCTCATCTGGATGGGTGACGCCGTCATCGACATCACCGAACTCGGGGCCCGCCTCGACACCGACCCAACCGCGCTCAGACGCGGTCTCGACGGCGACCGCCCGCTCACCGTCGCGGAGTTCGCCAGCATCGTCGCCACGGTCAAGCAAGATCGGTGACCGCTGCCACCCCACCGGTTCGAGGCCGTCCTCGACATCTTGCTGGGTGGCCACCCACACTCTGAGGAGACGTCCTCACCCAAGTTGTTGCCACTCCCGTCCACAGTCGGGACAGCTGCGGACGGACCCGATCTCGTCCGGGTCGTTCTGTGTCTTGAGTTGTTCGCCACACTCCGCGCAGACGAGGCGATCGTAGACGTCTTTCTCGATTTCCCCGTCCCGGAGCCCCTTCTGAACCGACTTCATGCGAGCCGGTTCGATGCCCCCGCTCAAAAAGGCCCCGCCGGGTCGAGGTGAGGGGGAAGGCTGAAGCCGTGGCGCCCGTGGTCGCCAGTATGCGCCTGGAGGCGGACGAACTCGCCGGGGTCGTCGACCTCTTCGGAGCCATGGCCCGGGCGGAACTCGCGGAGGCGGTCCGGGAACTCGCGTTCCGTCGGGGCGAGGACTTCGATGCCGACGCCCACGCGGCTGGCGTCGAGGCGGCGGTCGCTACCTACCATCTCGCCGTCGTCGATCTCCCCGACACCGACCGCGACGAGTCGGTCGTTGTCGGTCCCGCCGCGTTCCCGACCCTCCCCGAACACGGGCAGGACCTCCCCCACATCGTCGACATCCCCGACTGCACCGTCGATCGGGCGGTCGTGGGCCGCCAGGTTGAAGAGCGGCTCCGTCGAGACGCCGCCCAGGCCGTCGCCGCCGAGGACACCGACCGTATCCAGACCCTCCTGGATGCGAGTTACGACCTCGAAGCGTGGGCGCCCGTCACGGTCGAGGACGTCAGGGACCGACTCACGTCCGCCCTCGATGGGACTTAAGGCCCGGCGACGCCTACCCTTCGTATGGAACTGGGGCGGGTTGCGGGCCGGTCACCCACGCGGGTGACCGATGCTCCCGAAGACGCGGCGGTGCTGGTGCCGGTCGCCGACCGCGGGGAGGGTCCCAGCCTCCTGTTCACCGAACGAGCCGACCACCTCGGCGAACACCCGGGTCAGATGAGTTTCCCCGGTGGTAGCCGCGAACCGGAGGACGTCGGCTTGGTCGGGACGGCGTTGCGGGAAGCCAGTGAGGAGGTGGGGCTCGACCCCGTCGAAGTCGAGGTCGTTGGTCCCCTCGACGACATCCGGACCATCACCGGGTACGCCGTCTCCCCCTTCGTGGGCCGGGTCCCCGATCGAGTCTACGACCCGGACGAACGCGAGGTCGCCGAGGTGGTGTGGTTGGCCCTCGAGGATCTCACCGAGCCCCGGAACTACGAGGTCGAACTCCGGGACCACCCGACGGAGGGGGAGATCCCGGTGCATTACTTCCGGGTCGATGGGTACACGGTCTGGGGGGCGACCGCTCGGATCCTCACCCAGTTCCTGGGGCTCACGCGGGACTGGGAACCCCCACAGACCCCCGATCCGGACTGAGCGGACGATACCCTTATCCCACTCAAGCGGTGATGACGGGTATGGTTTCGACGACCATGGATCGCGTTCCGAGGCGGTACTGAACGGTTCGAGCAGCGACTGGTTCTCCGGTGGTGGGTCCGATGGTGAGCGTCGCCTCCTGGGTGGGAGCCGTCGATGGCGTGGCCGTGAAACCGGCGTCGATGGACCTCGATACCGTGGCAACACTCTCCGTCGACCGGGTCATCGTCGATTTCGAAGGGGTGGCCTCGTTCCCGGAGCCGGCGACGCTCCGCTACCTCGCTCGGGACCGCACCGTCCGGGTGACCGTCCCGGTGCGCGCCGACGGGTTCGACCCCTGTGGCGACAACCACCTCGCCAGGACGATCCCCACGACGGTCGAGCGAGTGCTTGTCGCGGGCCACCCGGCGTACCTCGACGAGCGTGGGCGTCGCCGGGCGATCGGGCCCCGCCTGGTCGCCGCCGCCGACGCGACACCCGAGCCATGGGTCGGCACTGCGGGCGTCGAACGGTTGGCCCTCGCCGTCGGCGGCACCCAGTTCGAGTTGCTCGGTCCCACCACCGAGCCAACCGTCCTCGCGTTGCGGGGCGCCGGCGTCACCACCGATATCGCGGTGTACGCCCCCGTCGTCCCCGCCACCGACGACGACACGATCCTGGACGCCATCGGCGCGTACGTCGCCCGCCGACCGACGGTCCGGGACCGTATTCCCGCCGACGCCCCAACGGATGCCGACGCGATGAGCCGGGTCCGAACCGCCCTGCTGGACGCAGCAGAAGACGTCGCACTCGTCGGCGACACCGCGACGATCGTCCACCGGATCGAGGCGCTGCACGCCGTCGGCGTCGACTCCGTCATCGCCTACCCGGCGATCGGCCTTGACAGCATCCAGCAGTGACCTCAACCCATGGTTTCAGGGGGTCACCTCCCGATGCGGAGGTATGCGCCTCCAGGAACAGACCACGGCGACGGTGGCCGACCGACTCGGGCCGGAGACGATCGCGGTCCTCCCGGTCGGGAGCGTCGAACAACACGGTCCCGCCCTCCCACTGGGTACCGATCGCCTGGCCGCCGACGGAATCGCCGACACCGTCGACCGGCCGGATGCGATCGTCCTCCCGCCGATCCCGGTTGGAGTGAGCGCCCACCACGAACAGTTCCACGGCACCCTCAGCGTCGACCCCACCACCCTGGAGGCCTACGTCACCGACGTCCTCGCCAGCATCGCCACCCACGACGTCACCAAGGCCGTGATCGTCAACGGGCACGGCGGCAACACCGACGCCCTCCGCCGCTGTGCCAGACGGCTCCGCGACGAGGATACCCTGTTCGCGGTGCCGTGGAACTGGTGGGATGGCCTCGAGGACCTAATCGACGAGCACCTCGAGACGAGCCTCGGGCACGCCGACGAGGTCGAGACAAGCGTGATGCTCGCGCTCACCGACCTCGTCCGGGAGTCCGAACTCCCGTCGGCCGAACGTGACGCCGTCGACGCGTGGGGCGAGTCAGTCGCCGGGGCACCCGTCGCCTTCGACACCATCGACTTCGCCCCGAACGGCGTCGTCGGCCACCCGACGAACGGGACAGCCGAGATCGGCGAGGCCCTCGTCGACGCGGCGGCCGCCGACCTCGACCGCCTCATCGACTGGCTCGCCGACCACTCCGCCGCCGACCTCCGGCGAGCACCCCACCGATGACCGTCGCCGTGGTCGGTGGCGGCTGCGTCGGCGTCACCGCCGCTCGCGAGTTGGCCCGGGCCGGGGTCGACGTCACCCTCTTCGAGGCAGACCACGTCGGGGGCGGCAGTACCGGTCGTGCCGCGGGCGTGCTGTACGCCGTCCACGCCGACGCCGTCAACGCCGCCCTCGGTCGAGAGTCACTCGAGGCCTTCCGTTCGCTGTCCGGCACCGGTGCGTTCACCTTCGTCCCGACCCCCTACGTCTGGTTCGCCACCGACCCCGGCCGGGACGCCACCGCCATCCGCCGCCACGTCGAGGAGCTGTCCCGCCTCGGTGCCGACGCCACACTCGTCGACCCCGCCGACCTCGGCCGGCAGTGGCCGGCGATGCACACCGACGACATCGAGGCCGCCGCCGTCTCGCATGCCGCCGGCTGGGCCGACCCGGCAGACTACGCCGTCACCGTCGCCGACCAGGCCCGTGCGGCAGGCGTCACCATCCACGAGGACACACCCGTCACCGTCGCCGCCGACCCACCACGCATCCGACGCGACGGGACCGAAGAGGAGGTCACGGCCATCGCCGTGGCGGCCGGTGCCCACACGCCGAGTCTCCTGGCGGAGGCAGCCATCCAGATCCCCGTGAAACCGTACCGTGTCCAGGCACTGACGGTACCGGGTCCGAGCACCCCGATGTTCTGGGACGTCACTGTCGGATACTACGCTCGACCGCATCCCACCGGGGTCCTGGCCGGCGACGGCACCCAGACCGTCGAGGCCGACCCCGATGCCTGGGTTCAGGACGGCGACGACGCGTTCGTCGCAGCGGTCACCGCCCGCCTCGATCACCGACTGGAGACCGTCGGGGTCGTCGACCGAGCCTGGGCCGGCTTGTGCACGGCGACCCCGGATCGAGATCCGCTCCTCGGCAAGGTCGCCCCAGGACTGTTCGTCGCCACCGGGTGGCAGGGCCACGGCGTCATGCGAGCCCCCGCGACCGGCGCCCGCCTGGCGACCGCCGTCAAGGACGACACCACGCCGGAACCCCGGTTCGACCCCACCCGGTTCAGTGGCGACGAGGACTTCGCGATCGAGGAAGGAATGGGACTCCCGGACTAGTCCTCGCCAGCGTCGGTGTCCGCGGCGTCGACGGGGACGGTTGTCCCCTCTCGTTTCGGCACGGAGATGTGGAGGGTGCCGTCGTCGTGGAGCTCGGCGCTGGCCGACGCCGGATCCACCGCGGCCGTCGCTGGCAGATCGATGCTGCCGTGTAACGAGAGGCCGCGCCCGGGGAACCGCATCGTGAACCCCTCGCGGTACTCCCGGAACCGGTCGACGGTGACCTGGATGGTGTCCTCGACGACCCGGACGTCGATGTCCCCCCGGTCGACACCGGGAGCATCGACGACGATGAGGAACCGTTCCTCGCTCTCCAGGAGATCCCAGGACAGCGGGCGTCGCTCCTGGACCTGGCCGGCGACCCGGCCAAGGTTCTCGAGGACGGCATCGAGGAACCGCCGCGAGACCCGGGTCACGCGTCGATCGCGGTGAGACATTCCGTCCCTCCACAGTACGGACACGAGAAGTCAGTTACCCCCACGTCGTCGGGCATGTCGTAGGTGTAGTGTAACTCGACCATGTCGAGTTCGCAGTCTTCGTCGGTACACGAAAGTTCCAGGGTGGCCGGCATACCAGGAGGTTCGGTCGCCGACGTCATAAACGCGCGGGACCACACGAGTTTTCCCGTTCGGGGACCAGCCACCACCATGACCGATCCGGCGGCCCTGACCGTGACCCTCGTCGACGGGTACGTCGACGAACCCGCCCACTTCGGGGTGCCGCCCTACATCTCGACGTATCCCCGGTACGCCGGCGGCGCCCTCGTCGACGCTGGCGTCCCGGAATCCCAGATCACCTACCACACCATCGATGGGTTGCGGTCCGAGACCGACCGGTGGCGGGACGTCGCCGACGCCGACCTCATGGTGTACATCGGGGGGATGACCGTCCCCGGGAGCTACGTCGGGGGCACCCCGGCCGAACCCGACGAGGTCCGGGAACTCGCCTGGACGGCCGACGGAACCAGTGTCATGGGCGGCCCCATCCGGTTCGGGGTCGGCGAGGAGAACGCTGGTGGCCAGGAGATGGAACGACAGGATCTCGACTTCGACTTCCTCGCCATGGCGGACGTCGAAGCAGCGGTCCACGACCTCGTCCGCAACGGCCTCGAGGGGTTCAACGACCGGTATCGCGACGTCGAGGAGGTCACTCGGTGGGCGCGCCAGGGGGCCTTCGTCGTCGAACACCACCCGAACTTCCCGGCGTACCTCATCGCCGAACTCGAGACGTCGCGAGGCTGTCCGTACCGGTGTTCGTTCTGCACCGAACCGATGTACGGCGACCCCGATTTCCGGCCGCCGTCCTCGGTCGTCGACGAGGTCGCGGCCCTCTACGACCGCGGAGTCCGACACGTCCGCCTGGGCCGCCAGGCAGACATCCTCGCCTACGGCGGTGACGGCGAGGCCCCGAACCCCGACGCGTTGGCGGCGCTGTACGGCGGCATCCGTGACGTGGCACCGGACCTCGAGACGCTCCACCTCGACAACATGAACCCGGTGACCATCGTCGACTACCCCGAACGGGCCCGGGCCGGCATCGAGATCATCGCCGCGCACAACACGCCCGGGGACACCGCCGCCTTCGGCCTGGAATCCGCCGACCCGGTCGTCCAGGAACGGAACAACCTCCTGGTAACGGCCGAGGAGTGTCTCGAGGCCGTCCGCGTGGTCAACGAGGTCGCGGGCTACCGGCCCGGGGAGGACCCCGCCGACGCCCCAACATGGGGGGACGACGCCGCACCGCGCCTCCCGAAATTGTTACCGGGCATCAACCTCGTTCACGGCCTCGACGGCGAACGACCCGAGACCTTCGAGCACAACCGCCGGTTCCTCGACCGGGTCCTCGAGGAGGGACTGTTGTTGCGCCGGGTGAACATCCGCCAGGTCATGGCCTTCGAGGGCACCGAGATGGCCGAGACCGGCGCCGTGATCGCCGACGACCACAAACGACGGTTCAAACGGTACAAGCAGGCCGTCCGCGAGGAGGTGGACACCCCGATGTTACAGCGGTTGGCACCACCCGGAACCGTGCTCCCCGACGTCCACCTCGAGTACCAGGAGGACGACCGGACCTTCGGCCGACAACTGGGCACCTACCCGCTACTCGTCGGCTTGCCCGGCCACTATCCGGTCGGGGAGACCATCGACGTCGCCGTCGTCGACCACGGGTACCGATCGGTGACCGGGGTCCCCTACCCCCTCGACGTCAACGCCGCCTCCCTCCAGGAGCTGACCGCGGTTCCCGGGATCGGTGACGGGACGGCGGGGGACCTGATCGTCGGTCGCCCCCACGAGACGGTGCCAGCACTGGACACCGTCGATCTCGATCGGTACGCCGTCGCCGGCGACCCCGATCGGGCCACGGGCGACTGACGTGACCTCAGGCGAACTCTTCTTCGATGATTTCGCCGACGGCGAAGTTCGATTTCACCTCGCTGATCTCGACCTTCACGCGTTCACCGACGTCGGCACCTGGTACGATAATGACATACCCCCGTTCGACGCGGGCGATCCCGTCCCCCTGTTTCCCGAGGTCCTCGACCTCGACGTACCGGATCTCCCCCACCTCGACCGGAGGCTGGGGTTGATCGCCGGTCGCCGCCGCTTCCCCCGTGTCGACTGTCTCGCCGCTGTGGGCGGCGATGAGCGCGACACGATAGACGTCCCCCGGGTTGACCGCGCCGGTCTCGACCTCGCGACGGGGGACCGAGACGACGTATTCGTCATCCCGGACGGTGACTTCCGCGTTGAACAGACAGAGCAGGTCATCGGAGATTTCCACGGATAGAGCCTCCGACCGGTG
>JBDGTJ010000025.1:0-43210 GCA_042216925.1 Halobacteriaceae archaeon | reverse complement strand
GATCTCCCGGGCGTCGGTCCCGAGCCCGAACTCGACGGCGGTGGTCGCAGGGATGGCGAGCATCGCCTGCCCGAGGCGGGCGGGGACACCGTCGAACCGTGGGGCGCCCAGGCCGCGGGGGACGCCGGTGGCCACGAACTCGACAGCGCCACCGATCGAGTCCCCGCGTTCCTGGTAGTCCTCGATCACCGACCGCATCTCGGCGGCGGTCTCGGGGTCGGCACACCGAACCTCGTTGTCCTCGGCGTGTTCGACCATCTCCTCGAAGCTGACGGGGGGTGCCTCGACGTCACCGATCTGGGAGACGTGGGCTTTGACCTGGACGTCGTAGTCGCTTTGGGCGAGGACCTGTGCGGCGACGGCGCCGGCGGCAACCCAGTTGACGGTCTCTCGGGCCGAAGAGCGGCCCCCACCACCCCAGTTCCGGGTGCCGAACTTCGCGGAGTACGTGAAATCACCGTGGGAGGGGCGTGGGGCGGTGACGAACGGTTCGTACTTGCTGGAGTTCGGGTCCTTGTTCTCGATGGTCAACCCGATCGGGGTGCCGGTCGTGTACCCGTCCTGGGTCCCAGACCGGATGGTGACGTGGTCGGGTTCGTCGCGACTCGTGGTGATCATCGACTGGCCGGGGCGGCGCCGATCGAGGTCCTGTTGGATGTCGGCAGCGTCGAGTTCGACGCCGGCGGGACACCCGGAGATGGTGACGCCCATTCCGGGGCCGTGACTCTCCCCGTAGGTCGTGACCTGGAACAGGCGGCCGAATCGGTTGCCGTTCATGCCCACCGGTGTGCGGGCCAGCGGTAAAGAACTGCAGGCCGGTCACGCCTCCTCGACGGACGCGCCCAGCGCTGCCAAGGCCTCGAAATACCCGGGGAACGACACCGCCACGTCCTCTGCTCCCGTGATCGTGGAGGGACCGGTGGCGGCGAGGGCCGCGACGGCGAGAGCCATGACGATGCGGTGGTCGCCCGCGCCGTCGAGGTGCGTACCGGTCAGGGTCGTTTCGTCGCCGTGGACGAGGAGTTCGGCCTCTCGTTCGTCGACGGTCGCCCCCATGGTGCGGAGGCGGTCGGCCATGACGGCGACGCGGTCGGTCTCCTTGTACCGGACGTGTTCACAGTCAGTGATTCGGGTGGTGCCCTCCGCGACCGCGCCAAGGACCGCGATCGTCGGTAAGAGGTCCGGGGTGTCGGCGACGCTGACCGTGATCCCCGTCAACGGCGCCCGGGTGACACGGAGGGTGCCCGCGTCGCGGTCCCAGTCGACGGTCGCGCCCATCTCGGCGAGGATGTCGACAATCGCGGTATCTCCCTGGGCGCTCGGGTGGGCGCCCTCGATGGTGATCGCTTGGTCGCCGGCGACGGCGGCGGCCGCCCCGAGATACGAGATCGAGGAGAAGTCCCCGGGGACGTGGTAGCCCGCTGGTGGCGAGGTGAACGATTGGTCGCCGCCGACGTGGTACCCGTCGGTGGTGGCTGTGGTGGTGACCCCGAAGGCATCGAGGAGGTCCCGTGTGATGTCGACGTACGGAGCCGACCGGAGCGACGTGGTCAATCCGATCTCGATCCCCGTCTGGGTGGCGGCGCCCGCGAACAGTAACGCGGTCACGAACTGGGAGCTGACGTCACCGGGAATGGCGACGCTACCCCCGTCGATCGGGCCGGTGACCACGAGAGGGGCACACCCGTTGTCCCGGGTGCTCTCGGCCGTCCCGCCGAGTTGCGTGATGGCGTCTAACAACGGGCCCTGGGGCCGGGTCCGCAGGGACGCGTCGCCGGTGATGACCGTGGTCCCGTCGACGAGGGCGGCGGTGGCGGTGGCCAACCGGGTGGTGGTGCCGCTGTTCGCACAGTCGATGACGTCGGCTGGCACCTTCGGGTCGCCATCGAATCCCCCGACTGTGACCGTGTCTCCCTCCCAGGTGACCGATCCGCCGAAGGCTGACACGGCATCTGCAGTCGCCCGCGTGTCTGCACTGTCCAAGGGCGCGTGGAGGCGGGTCTCCTCGGCGTAGCCGCCGGCGAGGATGGCGCGGTGGGTGTAGCTCTTCGACGGCGGGGCCGCCACGGTCCCCGCGACCCGGCCGGGGTGTACGGTCACCTCCATGCCGTCCCCGTCGCGTGCCCGGTACGTGACTGTACCGGACCCGGTAGCATTTTGCCTGGCCCCACACCAGCGGATAGCATGGACCCCGATTTCTCGGCGCTCGACGAGTACCTCGACACCACGGGCTGCGACGGGTACCTGCTCGACGACGGTGGGGAGAACGCCGATCAACGGTACCTCTCCGGCTTCGACGCGGAGGGCTTCCAGACCCTGTACACGCCAGGTCACATCGCAGTCCTCGTCTCCGGCTTGGAGTACACTCGCGCGACCAACGAGTCCCGAGCCGACACGGTTCGTCGCTGGAGTGACTACGACTACCGGGATCGTCGCGAGGACGTCGGTCGTGACACCGCTCGGAAGGATGTCCTCGCCGCGTTCTGCAGGGAGTTCGACGCCGAGTCCCTGGCTGTGCCCGGGTCCTTTCCCTTAGGGAGCGGCGACGCCCTCCGGGACCGTGGGTTCACGGTGACCATCGACGAGGACGACGTCATCACCGACATCCGCGCGATCAAGACCGACGAGGAGATCGCGAACATCCGTGCCACCCAAGCCGCCAATCAACGCGCGATGGAGCGGGCCGAGTCGTTACTCGCCGCGGCGACCGTCACCGCAGACGGCGTCCTCGAAGTCGATGGGGAGCCTCTCACGAGTGAACGGGTCACCGAGGAGATCGAGGTGACGTTGTTACGGAACGGGTGTTCGCTCGACCAGACGATCGTGGCCTGTGGCAGTGACGCCGCCGAACCCCACAACCGGGGGAGTGGTCCGTTGCACGCCGGCGAGACCATCGTCATCGACATCTTCCCCAAGGACAAGACGACGGGGTACAACGGCGACATGACCCGGACCTTCGTCGTCGGTGAGGCAAGTCCTGGCGCAGCACAGTTCTACGACGTGACCGTCGACGCCATGGATGCGGCCTTCGACCGCCTGGAACCCGGCGTCACCGGCGAAGCCGTCCACGACGCGGTGTGTGACGTCTACGAGGACGCGGGGTATCCGACCCTCCGCAGTGACGACACCACCGAGACCGGGTTCATCCACAGCACCGGCCACGGTGTCGGCCTCGACGTCCACGAGGCACCCCGCCTCGGCGACGGGGGCGAGCCCCTGGAACCGGGGCACGTCGTCACGGTCGAACCCGGGTTGTACGACCCCGACGTCGGTGGGGTCCGCATCGAAGACCTGGTCGTCATCACCGAATCCGGGTACGAGAACCTCACCGACTACCCGCGACGCCTCGAACTCTGAGCGGGTGGTGTTGAAACGTTTTTCCGGGGTGGCATCGACGGCGGTGGTATGGAGACACTCGTGGTGGGTGCCGGGGTCGCCGGCCGGTGGTTCGCAGACGTCGTCGGGGACGACGTCGCCTTCGCGGACGTCGAGGAGGCTGCCGCCGAGACGGCAGCAGACCGCATCCACCGCCAACACGGGCGACAGGGGCGAGTGGTCGATCTGGACACCGAGGAGAGTTTCGGCCTCGTCTGCATCGCCGTCCCACTGCCCGAGGCGGCGACCGCGGTCAGACGCCACGCCGCGAAAGCCCAGACCGCTGTCGTCGATGTCACCGGCGTGATGGAGGCGCCACTCGCGGCGATGGCGGCTGTCGCCCCGGCCAGGGAACGGGCGAGTTACCATCCGCTGTTCGACCCGGGAGATCCCCCGGGCCGGGTCGCGGTCGCCCGCGGCGCCGAAGGCCCGGTCACCGACCGGATCGAGCGGGCGATGACCGACGCCGGCAACGATGTCGTCCCGATCGCCGCCGACCGCCACGACGAGGCCATGGCCACGATCCAGGGACGGGCCCACGCTGCAGTGCTCGCGTTCGGTCTCGCCGCAGCCGACGTCCCCGATGAGTTGGCGACGCCCGTCTACGAGGAGTTACAATCATTGGTGGGTCGCATCACCGATGGCAACCCCCGCGTGTACCGGGACATCCAGGCGACCTTCGGTGGCGCCGCCGAGATCGCCGACACCGCCGCCACCCTGGCCGACGCCGACGCCACGGCCTTCGAGGACCTCTTCGACGATGCCGGCCGATAGGCGAGCCCAGGTCCGGGACGTCGCCCGGTATCTGCGGTCGGTCCGTCCCCTCGACCCAGCGGAACTCACCGACTACGTCGAGGGCGACGTGGACGCCGCCACCATCCACGCCGACCTCCATGCGTTGGCGCCCGACCTCGGCCTCGTCGAACGGGCCGACGGCACCTTCGCCCCCGTCCCCGACGGCACCATCCCCACGCCGGAGGATGGCATCGACGCCCTGCCCCCTCCCATCGAGTCGATGGTCGAACAGCGGTTGACCGAGGCGTACGGCCAGGACTGGGCAACCGGTGCCAGCGGTGAGCACCTCCGGTCGACGATCGATGCGCTGAAAGCCGACTACTACCGACAACACCCCGTCGACTACGACACCGACGTCGCCTTCGCCTACACCATCTATCACCTCGCGAGCTACTACGCGACGGGGTACCACGTCGCCACTGAACTCGCGGCCGCCGACCTCCTCGAGTACGACCTCCGCGTGCTCGACGTCGGCGCCGGTGTCGGCGCCCCGGCACTGGGATTCTTCGCGGCATTGCCCGAGGACGCACTCGTCGAGTACCACGCCATCGAACCAGGGGCCGGCGCCGACCTCCTCGCGACATTGCTCGAGGCGACCGGGTCGAACGTCCACCCGACACTCCACCGGACGACCGCAGAAGCCTACGAACCCGATGAGGCCTTCGACGTCGTCGTCTTCGCGAACGTCCTCGCCGAACTGGACGACCCGGTCGCGGTCACCACCCGGTATCTCGAGGCCCTGACCCCATCGGGGACGATGGTGTTGGTGGCGCCGGCCGACGAGGCGACCAGCACGGGATTGCGCGCCGTCGAACGCGCCCTCGTCGACGACCGAGAACTTGCGACGGTCTACGCCCCGACGGTCCGCCTCTGGCCCGACGCTCACCCCACCGATCGCGGATGGTCGTTCGTCCGCAAGGACGACATCGCCGCTCCCTCGTTCCAGACACAGCTGGCGGGGGACGAGGCCACGTATCGTCACACCAGCGTCCAGTACTCGTATGCCTACCTCCGCACCGACGGTCGACAACGCTACGACATCACCCTCACAACGGATGAGGCGGCGAAGATGGCAGAGATGGATGCCCACGTCACCAACCGCGTGGATGTCGTGGCCGCGAAATTGAGTCCCGACCTCGGCACCGAGAACCCGTTGTTCAAGGTCAGCGACGGGAGCGAGGCCGTCGACCATTACGCGGTTCTCGTCCACGAGTCGCCACTCACCGAACCCCTCCGCACAGCCGCGTACGGGACGGTCCTCCGGTTCGAGAACGTCCTCGTCCTGTGGAACGACGATGAGGACGGGTACAACCTCGTCGTCGACGACGAAGCCGTCGTCGACATCTACTGACGCTTCAGTCGTCGCTGCCCTGGACGTCCATGGCCGCAGCCCGGCGTCGCGCGGCCCGCTCGACGAACTCCTCGGGCAGGGACTCGACCTGCCCGACCTGGACACTCCACAGGTTCGCGTACAACCCGTCCTCGGCTAGGAGGTCCTCGTGGGTGCCGCGTTCGACGATCTCGCCCGCATCGAGGACCAGGATCTTGTCGGCGTTGCGCACCGTCGAGAGGCGGTGGGCGATCGCGAAGGCGGTCCGGTCCTCGATGAGGGTGTCCAGACTGTCCTGGATCAACATCTCGGTCTCGTTGTCGACGTGACTGGTCGCCTCATCGAGGACCAGGATGTCGGGGTCGGTCAAGACGGCTCGTGCGATCGAGACGCGTTGGCGTTGCCCGCCGCTGAGTTTCACACCGCGTTCGCCGACCATCGTCTCGTAGCCTTCGGGGAGTTCGCTGACGAACTCGTGGACGCCGGCGACGCGGGCGGCGTCCTCGATGGCGTCGTCGCTGATCTCGGGGTCGCCGTAGGCGATGTTCTCCCGCACCGTCCCGTGGAACAGGAACGGGTCCTGACTGACGTAGCCCACGTGCTCGCGGAGGCTACGCACCGACACCGACGAGATCGGGGTGTCGTCGATCCGGATCTCGCCGCTGTCGACCTCGTACAACCGTAACAACAGTTTGATGAGTGTCGTCTTGCCCGCACCGGTCGGGCCGACCAACCCGACGAGTTGTCCGGGTTCGGCCGAGAACGACACCATCTCCAGGGTGGGATCGTCTTCGCCCTCGTAAGTGAAGGTGACATTTTCGTACTCGACGTCACCGTCGATGTCCCCGATGGGCTGGCCGTCCTCGGTCCCCTCCATCCGGTCACTGGCCGCGAGGAGCCCCCGGATGCGTTCGGCGGCCGCCTCGGCGTACTGGTAGTTGTTGACGATCTGGCCGAGTTGCCGCATCGGCCACATGAATCGGCGACTGTACAACAGAAACGTCGTCAACGTCCCGAGACTCAACGTGTTCTCGATCGGCATCCGCGTGGGGAACACCGCCCACAGGCCACCGGCGACGAAGGTGGCGACGAATCCGGCGCCGGTGATGAGCTGGAGCGAGGGGAAGAACTTGATCCGGGTGGTGATGGCATCCCAGTTCGCATCGAGGTACTCCTGGGAGGCGTCGTCGACGCGGTCGGCCTCGAACGGTTCGGTGGTGTAGGATTTGATCACCTCGATCCCGCCGATGTTGTTCTCGAGACGGGAGTTGAGGCGCCCGACGCTCGATCGGACCTCCTGGTACTTGGGGTGGATGGCGTTGACGAACAGCCAGGACGCGGTCGCGAGCACCGGAACGGACAACAACGACACCACGGCGAGCTTCCAGTTGAGGTACAGCATCAACACCGCGATGCCGCCGACGCGGACGACGATGCGGATCAGGGCGTTGAGACTGTTGGTGAGGAACTGTTCGAGGCGGTTGACGTCGTTGTTCAACACCGACATGACCTCGCCGGTCTGCTTGTTGTCGAAGAAGCTCAACTCGAGGCGCTGCATCGCGTCGTAGGTGTCGACCCGGACGTCGTGTTGGAGGTGTTGGGCGAAGTGATTCCACGCCCAGGAGTTCACCCAACCCAGGCCCGCGCCGACGACGTAGGCGCCGCCGATGAGGCCGGTTGCGAGCCAGAACTGGCCCCAGTCGGTCGCGGGGACCCACGCCGCGGGGAACAACGGCAGGGTGAATGGGCCTTGGTCGGTGACGATTGCGTCGATTGCGACCCCGAAGACGAGCGCGGGGAGGAGGTTGAGAGCGCGGGAGACGATGCTGGCGACTCCGCCCACCACGAACTCCGGGAGCTGGGCCCGTCCGTACTCGAGGATGAGTCCGCCCAGCGCCCGGTCCTCGTCGGCACGGACGTCGGCGAGTTCGTCGTCCTCAGTGCCAGCCGTTCCCATCGGCGACGGGTTGGTCGTGGCCGTCCTTTAACCACGGGGAACGGGCAACCGCCTGCCACAACGAGAGCGACGTTACTATGCCGGGGGCGGACCCAGGCAGGCCATGAGCGAGCCTACGGTGTTGTTGACGAACGATGACGGGATCGACAGTCCCGGCATCGCGGCGTTGTACGAGGCGCTGCAAGCGGTCGCGGAGGTGACAGTCGTCGCGCCGTCGAGTGACCGGTCGGCGATCGGGCGGGCACTGTCCGGGTCCGCCGACGTCCACGACCACCAGTGGGGGTACGCCCTGGACGGGACGCCGAGTGATTGTGTGGTCGCCGGCCTCGAAGCGTTGGTGCCCGAGGCCGACATCGTCGTCTCGGGGTGCAACAAAGGCGCGAACCTGGGGATGTACGTCCTCGGCCGGTCCGGGACGGTGAGTGCGGCCGTCGAGGCGGCGTTCTTCGACGTCCCGGCAGTGGCCGCGTCTCTCTACGTGAAACAGGGGGATGCCGACTTCCAGACGCTGGAGTTAGAGACCGGGGAGTACCGGATCGCCGCGGAAGCCACCACCCATCTCGTGGAGGAGGGGTTGGAGTCGGGCGTGTTCGAGCACACCGATTACCTGAACATGAACGCCCCACGACCCGGTGATTTCGGTGGGGGCATGACGGTGACGCGGCCATCGGAGGCTCATGCGATGACCGCCCACCGTGACGGCCACACCGTCCACCTCGAGGATCTGATGTGGCGCCAGATGGCCCACGGCGAAGTCCCGGATGGCGAGGAGGCGACGGACCGTCGCGCGGTCGCGGACGGTGCGGTCAGTGTCTCACCGTTGACCGCACCACACACGACCGAACCCCATGACGCCCTCGATCGCGTGGTCGCGGGATTCTCACGCTGAACCTCAGGAAGTCGTCGGATCCCGGTCCGGGGGTCCCGACCGGGCGCCGGCACGGTCGTCGTAGTTCTTCGGACCGACGAAGGCCTCCCCGACATTCCCCACCACCGTGGTGTAGACCGCGTCAACCGATCGGTACCGGGTCTCGCTGGACCGTTCCAGCACCGTCTCGAGGGACGCCGTGGCGGTGGTTGGTGCGTCGATACGGACGTCACCGACACGGTCGACCAGTGTGTCCTGCTCGATCGGGAACTCACAACGATCGGCGATGTGGTCGCGGACAGCGGAGAGGTCCATGACCGGGTGTGGGTTCGCCGTCCACACGGTTAGACGTGGTGGCCAACAGTTGGATCGCCTCGTCGGTCCCCCGACAGGCGACCCATACACCCCCAGTTGGAGCGGCGCGGGCGATTGTCCCGGGGCCATCCAGTATGCGGTGGGATCTCGGGATTGGTGCGGTTCGGGAGACCGGGAGTGATGGACTCACGCACTCAAAAAGAGGGTTTTGATGAGAGCGATGAGACGGTCGGAGACGGCCGAATCACTGCCAAGTAGCACGAGTGTTCCGCTGGTGAACAATCCGAGGCCGCTCATAATTGACAGCCAGCCGGTCCACCCGAACCCGGTGAAGTAGGCGCCCACGACCAAGAGGCCGATGCCCATGAGGGCGACAATGGCTGCGACACTCACGACGAGATACTCACCCCACCCATGGGTTCCCGTCATCACGAGGGGTGTCACGCACCACCCACCTAAGGCTCCCTGTTCGTGGCCGCTCTGAGGAGATCCTCGGCAGTTCCGATCGGGGAATGACAGTGTTCACGGAGGGCACAGGAGTCCTGGTTAGCGATATCGATAGGTAGCCGCGGCCGCCTGCTACCGGCCTGGGACGCTGGCCACCCGGAGCGCTATCGACCCGGTCGCCCCGGCAAGGTGGTCGTGACCCGGTCGAAGACGACCATCCTCAGCTGACCCTGGCTGCTACCGTCGTTCGCGTTGCTCGATTTTGTTCAGTTCGATGAGCAGCCGGAAGATGGCCTTCACGAGGTTGGCGTCGACATCGAACCGTTCGGCGTTCTCCCCGGCACGTTCCATGACGCGGTGCTCCTGGGCCTCATCGACGGTGTCGAGGCCGCGTTCGGCTTTGACCTGGGCGATCGTGTCGGCAACGTAGGTGCGACGGGCGACGAGTTCGACGATGTCGCGGTCGATCTCGGCGATCTCCTCGCGGAGAGCCGTCAGGTCCTCGTCGCGCCGGTCTGTTGGGTCGTTGTCAACCATGTGTCTCCTTCGCGGTCCTGCCACCGGTCGTACACCGGTCTGAGACTGTCGCGGTCCCCCACGGCGATAACGCTTGGGCCGGTCCCGGAGAGCGTGGCGCCGGCGGCGTGGGGCAACGCCTCCAGCAGCGGGGTGGGGTCGTAGTCGAGGGCGGCGGTGAACGCGAGGCCGTTGACCGTCATCGCCGTTGGGTATCGGCTCGCGAGAGCGAGGTCCCGGACGTGGTCGGCGACGCTGGCGACGCGACGGCACTTCTCGACGGGGGCGTCGACGCTGTACGCCCGGGTGGGTGGTGTCCAGACGAGCACCGTCGTTTCGAAGGTGTCGTGATGGAGAAGTTCGTCGGCGTCGTTGTCGGTGACGACGACGCCACCGAGCATGCTGGCGGCGGCGTCGTCGAAGGCGCCGGTTACGGTGACGCCAGCCTCGCGGGCGGCGGCCACGCCGATGCGGGCCGCATCCTCGGGAGGCAGCGTGGCGTCGGTGGCCGCGAGTGTGGCGAGGACGGTGGCGTTGGCGGCGGCACTCGAACTCTTCAATCCGCTGGCCATCGGCACCGCACTCGTGGTTTCGACGGTGCCCCCGGCGGTGACGTCGATGGCGTCGAGGGTGTGGGTGACCGCAGTCTCGACGAGGGTGGTGTCGGCGTCCGGGGCGTCGGCGATGTGGCCGGTGACGCCAGTCGATGCTTCGTCCAGGGACACGGTGGCGGTGACGTATTCGTCGATCGCGAACGCGGCACCGGTCCCGGTGGCGAGGGCGTTCAACACGGTGCCGGCGGCCGGAGCCCGGGCCCGTCCCTCCATGGTGTTGGAACCTGGTCACGGTACTTGGTCGTGACGGTGGCGGTGCAGCGGGCTTATCTTCCCAGCACCGCAATCGCGGGGTATGAGTGCGCGGAACGACGTCGCGCCGGACACCGTCGGGGTGGAACTGACCGAGGACGGTATCTTCGTCGAGTACACCGACGGGCGACGGACGTTCTACCACGGCGTGCCCCAACGCCACGAAGGGGTGTTACGGTGTCAACCGGGGAAGGACGTCCAGATCCTGGTCTGTGACCCGGGTGAGACCGAGGGGGTGATGGTCTACATCAACGACCGGAAGACCCACGACGATATCCTCGAGTCCACGGGCGTCGGGCGTGTGTTCCTCGAGCCCGGCGCGTCGACCGAGGTGTTCCCGGGGGTCCACGTCGAGGCCGACGGGTACGCGATCGAGGTCGCCGCCGATCAGTCCGTGACGCGAGGCCGTGTCTTCGTCTTCGTGGAGGACGAACTCGGCGAACAATCCTTCGAGCTATTCGCCGGCGAGGACTGAGTTACTGGAGATACGAGGGTTCCTCGGCGTCGCAGTTGGCTTCGTGTTGCTCGGCCTCCTCGCGGTCGTCGAACATCAGCCCACAGGCTTCACACCGGTACCAGACCATGTCGTCACGCTCGGTCTCCTCAACCATACGCCAGGCTTCCAGCCCCGAGCGGATAGGCGTTACCCCGGTGGGGGCGCGGCGGTCAGACCGGGTCGAGTGATCGATCGTTGATGACCTCCTCGTAGACCGCAACGACGTCGTCGGCGTCGGTGGGTGTGGGGACGATGCTGCCGTCGTGGACGACGGTCAGTCGATCGATGGCGTCGGCGAACGCCGCGAGGTTGTGGGTGGCGAGCACCACGAGGCGGTCGTCGGTTGCGTACGCAGTGAGGAACTCGACGAAGTTCCTGGCGGTGAGATCGTCGACGTCGGCGAGGGGTTCGTCTAACAGGAGCAGTGACGGTTCCCCGACGAGGGCCAGGGCCAGGTCGAGTTTCTTCCGGTACCCTGCAGAGAGGGTGGTGGCCGGCCGGTCGGCGACGCGTTCGAGGCGGAACACGTCCAGGAGGCGGTCGGTCCACGGCGGGCTGGTGTCGTGGAGGTCGCCGAACACCGCGAGGTTCTCCCGCACGGAGAGTGCCGGGTACACGTTGGGGTCCTGGAAGGCGTACCCGATGTGGGTCGCTGGTCGGGTGACCGATCCGCTGGTCGGATCGGTCAATCCTGCGATCAGCCGGAGCATGGTCGTCTTCCCGGAGCCGTTCGCGCCGGCGAGGGCGTGGATGCCACCGACGGGGATGCGCAGGTCAACCGCGTCCAGGGCGACGACGCTGCCGTAGCGCTTGGTCACGGTATCGAAGACGACAGGGGTCATGGCGACCTCCGTTCGTAGATCCGGATGCTCCCGGCGAGGACGAGGGTCGCCACGACGGTCAGGGCCAGGAGGCCGAGGTACCACCGACCGGGGGTCACTGCGGGGGTCGATCGGAGCAGGCTACTGCGGAGGAGGATGGTGGCATAATGCGTGGGGAGGAGGCGGACGATGGTGCGACGCACCGGTGAGAAGAACCCGGCGGGGTAGAGGAGGCCGGAGAACAAGAACAACCCCATCAGCAGGAGGATGTTCGCAAGTCGCCCCCACGGGGAGAACCTGGTGATGAGAGCGATTGCACACCCGATCGCCCCGAGGGTCAGAAAGGTGAGGACGCTGACGATGACGGTGCCGATGGTGAGTGAGAGTCCGTATCCGAGAACGGTACTAGCCGCCTGGAAGACGGCCAGCGGCACGACGAGGACGGCCGCGTAGTACAGGAGTTTCGCGGCCACCACCGCATCCAGGTTCGCGTCGACGCGTAACCGGTCGAGGGCCGGTTGGTCCGCCGCGAGGGTGTAGGGGAGATAACCGAGGGCTAACAGCATCACTAACACCATCACGAACGTGGGGATGAGGTAGGCCGAGAGCGAGTGGCGTTGTCCGATGATATGCCGTTGGATGGTGACGGATCCGGACAACACCGATCGGAGGCGGTACCGTAACACGCTGACCACGGCCTCGGACGGTTGGTGGTAGGGGACCATGCTCCCGTGCACGTAGACGTGGAAGGTCGAGGTCGTCGACTCATTGGTCACCCCGGGTGGGACGGTGACCACGGCATACACCTGTTCCCGCCGCAGGGCCTCGAAGGCGGAGGCGTTGTCGTCGAAGGTGCGTGGATCTGAGAAGAACGTCAGTGCTGCGCGACCGATGGCGATGTCGTCCTGGGTGACCGCGTCACTCTGGGCGACGATCGCGACCGGGGTGTCGGTGGGGAGGACGTCGTCGAACCCGGTGGTGACGTAGGCGAAGGACGCGGGCAAGACGACGACCAACAGGAACAGGGGGACGATGCGGCGGCGACTCCAGGTGAGTTCCTTGGTGACGAGCGGCCACAGTGCCATCGACCGTTCAGGTGTCGCTGCCCAGGAGGGTCTTGATGACCGATTGGAGGGCGGAGACGCTGTTCTCGAAGGTGACGGTGACGGTGTCGCCGTCCTTGGTCACCGTGATATTGCGCAACTGTTCTTTGGCGGTGTCGCTGCTGACGTAGCCCGACGCCAAGGAGACGGCGCCGTCGGTCACGTCGCGGATGTCGGTCGCAGCGTCCGCGGACGTCGCTTGCATGGTGAAGGTGGCGCCGACGGTGTCACCGGAGACGTAGTGGGCGCCCCACACTGTCGTCACCTTGGAGTAGACGCTGGCATCGACGGGGAGCGACCGATTGGCGGCGTCGGTCGGTAACTGGTCCTGGGGAACCGTCGCGCCGAACCGGATGAAGCCATCGCGACTGTTCTGGAAAGCGGTCTTGACCGCGCCGGAGATGGCGTCGGCGTTCCCGACGCTGACGTCGATCGCGTCTTTGACGGCTGCCTCGCTGCCGGTGACGACCTTCCCGTCGCCGAGGACGCCGATGTACATCGTATCGGCGTATCGCGGCGGATTCTTGGGCTTGTAGAAGGGTTGGCCCGCGTAGGTGGTCTCAGTGAAGTTGTAGGTCTGTTGTTCGCTTTGGGCGGTCACGAACTCGCTTTCGGTGAACGAACCGGTGACGATGACACCGCTGTAGTCACCGGCGGCGTCCGCCGCTGAGAACGCAGTGATCGCATCGATACTGCTCGGATCCAGTCCGCTCTCGTTTTTCGCTTGAGCGATCGCTTCTTCGGCGGTGGTCGGTCCCGAATACCCCGCACTCTGGTTGGCGAGAACCGAGAGGTAGGTGTTCGTCAGGTCACGGTGGGCATCTGACTGGAGTAACCCGTCGACATCGACGTAGACGATGCCGGTGGCCTTCGCGGGCACGGTGTCGAGGGCCGCACCGGCATCGGCGCCACCCCCATCGGATCCGGGGATGACACCCCCACACCCGGCTGTCACGAGCAGCGTGGCGACCATCAGGGCGAGGACAGGTTGACGGCGATACATACTCGCCACGTTTTCCCCCTCCTTAAAAACGGCTTCGGCTTCGAGAGGTGGGCATGCCCGTAATCCCCAAGGTCATGCGGGGGCCAAGATCTCGGTCGGCACTGTACATGGGTCGGTGTCATGGGATCGGGTCCGGAAACCATGTAGTACTCGAAACGTCGTGCGGCTGGCTGTGGGTTGGTCGATCTTGCGTCCTCGTGGTGGGAACGAACGCATGGGGCCCGGACCATCCCAGCGGAGGCGGGTCGGTACTCGGTTCGATCGCTCGGTGGGGCCCGCCACGCCTGGGTGACCGACTCGGTCGGGGTCAACGTGAGTGTCCCTGGGTCAGGGGTCCGTGTCGGGGTGGGAGGCGATAACGGTCTCGCCGGCACGAACGGTGTCGCCCTGGCTCACAGCGAGGTGCTCACGGTCGATCGTGGCGGGTAACACCACGTCGGTGCGACTGCCGAAGCTGATGTGGCCGATGCGGTCGCCGCGGTCGATGCGGTCCCCGGCAGCGACGTAGGGGTGGATCCGTCGAGCGAACCACCCCGCGATCAAGGCGATCTCGTGGTCGCCACAGTCGATTGTGACGCGTTCGTTCCGGTCGGACTCCTTCGAGAGCGCCGGGCGATGCGCCCCGGTCTCGTGGGTAACAGATTCGACGGTCGCCGAGAGTGGCGCCCGGTTGACGTGGACGTCTGTGACGTTCATGAACACGCCTACCCTGAGCTGCTCGCCCTCCTCTCGGAGGACGGTGACCGTGCCGTCGGCGGGGGCGAGCACACCACAGGTCGGGGGATCTCGGTCGGGATCTCTGAAGAACAGCGTGACACCGAGCGTGGCCGCGAGGACAAGGGCCGTGAGCGGGAGCCAGACGAACGAGGCGGCGACCGCCGCCACCACCCCAATCACGACGAACCGCCAGGTTCCCGGGACGAACACGCCTGGACCTGGATGACGCCGCCCCAACAGTGTTCGGGTTACCCGCGGATTGATTCGCGGCGGTCGGCGGATATCGCTGCGTCGATCACCCGGTCGAACAGCGGATCGAGGATGCGCCGGGTTTCGTCCTCGATTCGAGTCGGGTCGAGATAGGCGGTGAGATCGTCTGCAGTCTGTCGAGTGTGCCCGCGGAGGACATGAAGCAGGCGGAACCCGCGTTCGACGCCGGCGTCCGTGAGGACGACGTCAACGCCATCGATGACAACGGTGACGTGGTCGGCGGTGGCGTGGAGGTCCTCGACGGCGTCTGCGACCGAGACCGCGATGCGGCCCAGGTCCGTCGCGGACGGGACATCGACGACGGTCGGACCGGCATCGCCTTCGGTCGCGACGGTCGCGGCAGCCGACCGCAGCATCTCGCCGGCACAGACGAGGGCGTCGGGCCCGCCGCTGGGGTCGCTGTAGACGGCGTCTAGCCAGTCCTCGTGGTCTCGGAACGCAAGCACGACGAGGGCGTCGGCCCTGGCCGCCTCGGCGTTCGTGGGCGGTCGTTCGTCGGTGCCGACGACGAGGGTCGTTCCGTGGTCGGCCGTTGGTGGCGGACTACCGTCGTCGTCCATCGTTCCCTCCCCGATCTCGCATCAGTGGTGGTCCCATCCTGTGACACTCCCCCCAGAGCGTTGATACCAATGCACGCGGCGCCCGCATAAACCTATCGCCCCCTGCTCGGTCAGTCCCAGAAGGACTTCGTGCGGGCGTACTCACGTTCTCGCCTGAGGATATCGCGGTAAAACTCCTCTTCGGTCTCGCGATGGTTGTTAATCACGCGGGCGGCGTTCTGGGGTCCCACGCCACGGGCCGCCAGTGCGATCACGGCCTGGCGTCCGTGACTCTGGACGATACTTGCATTGCGATGGGTGCGTTCGACCAGCTTCTCCTGGTCGTCGTCCCGGGCACCGGCGTCGGCCCGGACGGCCGCGACGGCGTCGTCGGCCCACGGACTCAGAGCGGCGATGCGCGTGGACTCACACCGTGGACACCGGGGTTGATCCCGGACGCGACTGACCTTCGTCTCGTGATCCCAATCTCCACAGTGCAGACACACGAGGCGGACCGACTGGTCGTGTAACCGATCGCGGACCGCGCGGACCACGCTGGCGTCCGCATGTTCGGGGGACAACAGGTCCTGGCCCGACGATCGCCCGTCGGTCCCCAGTGGGGTGCGACCAGTTGCCGTCACGAGGTCGAGGTCCCCCGACTGGATGCGTTCGAGGACGCTGGCGGCACCCGCCGCGTCGAGTTCCTCGTGGAACACCTCGCGTAACGCCTCCTCGAAGACCGGCGTCCCCTCCAGGGCGTCAAGCAACCGGTCGGCCGACAGCCCCCGTGGTCGACTGTCCCCACCGGCTGGCTGCCGATAGGGTTTCAGGGCGCCGAAGGTCTCGGCGACCTGTGCCAACGTGAACTTCAGTGATTCCGCCCGTTCGACGGACAGTTGGACGAGGGGTTTGACGTGGTCGGGATCGGTATCGGTCAATACCTCACGGACGTCACCAGCCCCCAACCGGGACGGTAACTCGAGTTCGATTCGATATGGGTCGACGTCCACGCCCACACTGCTGCCGACCCGTTGCCCAAGCAACGCGCCAATCAACCGCCCGAGGGTCTCGTTGATCTGGTGGCCGAAGGCCGCGTTGACGACGACGGTCCGGCCTTCCCGTTCGATGACGACGGTCTCGTCTGTCGGGACCGTGTACCCGGCACCCACGTGGTCGTCCAGCGTCGACACCGCAGTCGCGATGGTGTCCGGGGCGGCGGCATAGCGCCTGGCGAACTCACGACCGACCGCATCGGGGGACGCTCCCGAGTGGAGTTGGGTGGCCGCGACCCGCCGCAGTTCCCCGACGTCGCCGGCGACCGAGGCGGGGACCGGGATCTCCTGGCCGGTCCATGACGGGACCTCGCCGGTGGGGTCCTCGACCGGGGAGACCTCGACGCGGGTGTCCTCGTCGTCGACCTCGGCGATCCGCCACATCTCGCCGCGTTGGACGAAGGTCGCACCCGGTTCCGCAAAGGAGACCACGAACCGTTCGTCCAGGGTGCCCACCTGGGAGCCGGAGGCGATATCGTAGACGTCGTAGGACTCCTCGTCGGGGATCATCGAGAGGTTCGCGTACACGTACCGCCAGGTGCCCCCGCTCGGTTCGATGCGGTCGGCCTCCTCGTCCAGCCACAGCACGCGGTTGTCCGCGAGCTCCCGGACGACCTCGGCGAAGGTGTCCTCGTCGACCGACCGGAACGGGTAGGCCGTCGTCACCAGGTCGTATGCCTCCCGCGCGTCGATGCCGTCGGTCCCCTTCGCGAGGCCGGCGATCTGATTGGCGAGCGTATCGAGGCTTCCCCGGTGGATGGCGACCGGTTCGACCGCGCCGCGTTCGGCTCGGGCGGTGATCGCGATGGCCTCGAGGGTGTCGTCGGGCCGACCGGTGACGACGGTCCCACGGGACACCCGGTCGGCCTGGTGGCCGGCCCGACCCACTCGCTGGACGAGGCGGGCGACCTCCCGCGGGCTCTGGTACTGGACGACGTGGTCGACGCGGCCGACGTCGATGCCCAGTTCCATCGAGGAGGTGCACAGCAACGCGTCGACGTCCCCGGTTTTGAACGCCTCCTCCCCGGCGAGACGGGTGTCCCGGGCGAGGGACCCGTGGTGGACGGCGACGTCAGCGTCGACCTCCCGGAGACGGGACCCGAGGACTTCGGCGGTCTGTCTTGTGTTGACGAACACCAGCGTCGAGGCGTGGGCATCGATGATATCCCTGATCGCCCGGACGTGGCTGGCGAGCGAGGGACTGCACATGAGTTGGCCAGCGAGCTCCTCGTCCTCGTCGGTGACCGACGGGGACCGGACCTCGACGTCGAGGGCGCTCCCGACATCGACCTCGACGATGGTGCAGCCACGGTCACCGGTGAGGAACCGACCGACCTCTCCTGGGTCGCCGACGGTCGCGGACAACCCCACGCGTTGGAACGGGCCGGCGAGACGGCGGAGGCGTTCGAGGGCGATCGATAGCTGGGCGCCGCGTTTGGAGGCGGCGAGTTCGTGGACCTCGTCGACGACGACGTGCTCGACGGTCTCGAGGGCGGCCCGCAGTTTCGATCCGGTGAACATCGCTTGCAGCGTCTCCGGGGTCGTCACGAGGATGTCCGGGGGATCGTTGGCCTGTTGCTGGCGGCGGTAATCGGTGGTGTCGCCGTGGCGGACATCGACCTCGAGGTCGAGGGTGTCCCCCCACCACTCGAGGCGGTCTTGCATGTCACGGTTCAATGCCCGTAACGGCGTGACGTAGAGCACGGCGAGGCCGGCCGTGGCAGTGTCGTGGACCGCGTCGAAGATGGGGAGCATCGCCGTCTCGGTCTTCCCCGTCCCGGTGGGGGCGACGACCAACGCGTCTTCGCCGGCTGCGATCGGGGGAACTGCCCGTCGCTGTGGCTCGGTGGCCTCGGTGAACCCCCGCGTGTCCAGGGCGTCCCGGACCGCGGGTCCGAGCGCCTCGAACGGCGACTCCACGGACTCACCCCGTGTCATCGGCCGTGGTAGGGGAGCCACCGGATTAAGTGCGGCGTTCAGCGGTAGCGAGACGAAGGCCCCAGATTCAGCCCCGAGAGGAGGTCAAAGGTTGCGGAACGGGCCGAGGTCAGTCCCGTCCAACAGGTACGCGTGCCCCGTCGGCAGCGCGTCGGGGAGGAACGGGGCGAGGAACTCCTGGTCCTCGACGTTCACCCACGTCCCGCCTGACCGGTCGTTGAACGCCGGTATCACCACGAGTTCACCGGGATCCTCGGGGACCGGAGTACCGTGCTTTCCGAACGGCGTCGGGTCGAGTGCGCCACGAAGCCATACACGGTCGACGTGGCTGCCGCCGACCTCGTCTTCGAGCCGGACCATCGGGTGCTCGTGGCCGACACAGACGACGGGCGCCGTCAACACCTCCGCGCTGGGCCAGGAGTGCCCGTGGACGAAGCCGATGTCGCCGCGGCGCACACCGTCGGCGGCGGTGACCTCGATGTCGAGGGCGGCGCCGAGGCCGGCGTCGTGGTTCCCCGGGACCAGGGTCACGGGTACCGACAGCGCGTCGACGAGGGTCTCGAGTTCCTCGAGTTCCGACCCGTCGGGCGCGCCGATCGTGTGCCCAAGATCGCCGACGACGAGGAGTCGGTCGGCGCCCGTCGACCGGAGCAACGACAGCACCCGCTCCCGCCGGTCACTCCCACCGCTTGCCAGCTCCACCCCCGCCGCACGCAGTGCGGCCTCAATCCCGGCGTGGTAGTCGGCGATCACCAGAGCCCGTTCGTCGTCGAAGTGGGTGATCGCTGCTGGTGCGTCCGGGACGGGGTCGACCGCCGCCATCAGATTGGAGTCAACTCGTCGTCGCCGGATTCGTAACACCGACCGCTCATCAACGCCGACTGGATGGCATCCTCGACCGCTTCAGGTGGGACGTCTCGATCGTCGACGATGCTGTCCACGAGTGTCCCACGGTCGACGCCACCGTCGTCGGCGAGCTCCTGCATCCGGTCGATCACCACGTCCTCGAGGTCGGTGTCCTCGGCCGCCTGGTCATTCGCTGCCGTCTCATCTGGGGTCCCATCGGTGATCTCTCCTGTGTCTGTACCGTCCTCGGCGGATTCCTCCTCGTCCGGTGTCGGCGTCTCGATGGGTGTCTCGCCTGCATCGGGGATGTCCTCCCCGGAACTGAACTCGACTCCGTACTCCTCTTCGACGGCCTCGCGTTCCTCGTCGTCGAGTTCGTAGAACTCATCCTCGGAGTCGTCGAGGGCGGTGGGGGGTTCGGTGGTGCCGGCACCGGTCCCGCCGGTTTCGGCCTCCCGTTCGACCGTCTCCCCGGGTTCGCCGGCGGGTTCGGCCTCGGCGGGCGCCCCGGCCTCAGCCTCACTCCCGACGGTCTCGCCAACAGCCCCGGGTTCCGGCGAGGGCTCCTCGACGATGCGGTCGGCCTCGGCGGGCTCGGCACTGTCGACTAACGTGGGGATGTCTGCACCCTCGGTGAGATCGACGTCGGTCCCGTCGCCCTCGTCGGGAGCCAAGCCGAGGGGGTCGACCTCCTCGCGTTCGCCGGCGACGACCCGCACCGCGTCGATCGCGACACCACGGACGGCCCCCAGATAGGCGGGCGTGGTCTCGTAGGCCGCCAAGGCCCTCGGGATCCCCGCGGCCAACGACGGGGCGACACCGGATTCTGACAGGACCGTCCGTAACGCATCGCCGCGTTCCTCGCGGTCGAGGGCGACCGCACACAGCCCCACGCGGTCCACGGTCCGTTCGGCGGTCCCAACCACCCACCGGTCCCGGGTCTCGGCGTCGACGGCGGTCACCGATTCGGGCCGGACACTCGTGAAGATGCGATCGGAGCCGTCTGGTTGGAACGTGTTTGCCTTCCCGGTCACCGCGACGAAGGTCGGTGGCGATGCGTCCTCGAAGAACGCCAGGGCATCCGGTTGGTACTGGCCGGCGTACACCACGAACGCGCCGGTCGGATCGACGACCCGGGCGCGGACGACCTCGTCGCCGACCGCCTCCACTTCGGTCAACACGCCCACCAAAAACAGACGGTTCACGCGGGCGCCCGTCGGCGTCACCAGGTAGTTCGGCGCCCGTTCCTCATCGCTCTCGCGATAGGTGTAGGTGGCGTCGTTGTACTCGGCGGCGAACACCCGATGGGCGACCTCTCGTCGCGGTCGCTCGGCGGCGCTCACGACGCCACCTCGTCGAGGAACGCTTCCGCCGCTTCGGCGGGTGGTTCGCTCTCCGGTTGGAAGGTGAGGACCTCGAGGGTCGCGCCGTACTCGTCGACCGAGAGGTGACCGACCGCACGGTAGGTGCGGCCGACGATGTTCTCCCGGATCGTCTCGGCGACGACCGACTGATCCATGGCCTCGCGGGCGGCCTCACGAGCGTCCTCCAGGTCGCCGCCGTACACGGCTTCTGTCAGCTCCCGGTCGAGGACGGCCGTGACCGCTCCGGTCCCATCGTCCAGGACGGCCTTCACCCGGAGGTCGTCCTCGGCGTCGACATCGCCGTGGGTGCGACACTGTCCCGACTGGACCACCCGTCCACACTCGGGGCACCGTTGTATGAGCCCGGACCCGTCCCGCACCGCGATGACGTCCCCGACCAGTTCCACGTCGTAGACACCCCCGGCCCCGACCGCGTCCCCGATCGATAACTGGTTTGGGCCCCCGGCTGCGACCTCTCGATCGATGGGCTCGACCGTCGAGAACTCGGAGAGGTTCACCGAGGGGACACCGCGGAACTCTCTGATGTAGGCGTTCTCCACGCGGATAGTCGCGCCCGCCTCGATGCCATCACGGGGCTCCCAGTCGGTGAACGGCAGCCGTGCAGTCTCGTCGGCGAACACCCCGCTGAGAATCTGGGTATCACCGTCACGGCCGCTGATCGTCTTCTCCTCGACCTCGGCGACGTTGACCTCGATGTTCACGCCCCGGTCCCCGGGGGACAACTCATCGAGGGTGGCGTCGCCGCCGATCGGGTGGTCGACGTCGAGGTCGGTGTCGACGTGTTCGACGGTGGCGTTCGAGCCGAAGTTGAGTTCCGGGCGACCCTCCCACTCCCGGACCTCGGCATTCCCGATGGTGACGACGTCCCCGGGCGACAACTCGAAGTCCTCCCAGGCGGTGTAGGAGTTGGCGCCCGTCTCGTCCGCGAGTTCGCCCTCGAGGATGACGTGATCCTCACCGCGGTACCGAATCGGGCGTTTCCCGACGGTGAGCACGACGGCGGTGACGGTGACGTTCCCGCTGTCGGTGTCGATATCCGACAGATCGACAGCCGGCGGGGCCCCCGATCGGCGGTCGGTGTCATCGCCGTACTTCCGTCGAAGACTCCGTTTTGCCTCCTCGATCGGGACACTGTACTCGACGAGGTTCTCGAGGTCGTCCCTGACGGCCGCCTCGTCGACGCCGAGGTCAGCAGCGAGTTCCTCGGCGTGCTCGTCCAGACTCATGCCCACCCGTTGACCCGGGCCGGGTAAAAAGGGTTGGCGCCCCGGGACCCCGACCGAAAGCGGTTTTCACCCGGCGATACAGCAGCGGGCATGGAGGTCCACGTCAACGCGGCGATGAGCGTCGACGGGAAGCTCGCCACCCGGACCCGCGATCAGGTCACCATCAGCGACGCCCGGGACTTCGAGCGCGTGGACCGATTGCGTGCAGAGGTCGACGCCGTCGTCGTCGGCATCGGGACCGTCCTCGCCGACGATCCCCGGTTGGGCCTCGACACCGGAGACGGGCAGCCGCCGGCGAGAGTCGTCATCGACACGCGCGCTCGGACGCCATCGGATGCCACCGTCCTCCAGGGCGAGGCGACCACCTACATCGTCACCGGGACAGCCGCTCCCGCCGACCGCGTGACCGCCCTCGAGGCCGCCGGCGCCGAGGTGATACCCGCCGGTGAAGACCGCGTCGATTTGGAGATGGCGTTCTCCCGGCTCGAGTCGGCAGGTGTCGAGACGGTCCTCGTCGAGGGCGGCGGGGAGATTCTGTACTCGTTGTTCGCCGCGGACCTCGTCGACACCCTCACCCTGTTCGTCGGTTCGGTCGTGATCGGTGGCCGGGACGCACCGACGCTCGTCGACGGCGAGGGATTCCGCGATCCCGAGACCTTCCCCTCGCTGTCCCTGACTGCTGTGGACCGGCTGGATGACGGCGTCCTCCTATCCTATGATGTCCCTTGATCAGTGTTGGTGCCCGGTCACCTCTTCGAAGGACCGGCCGAACCGTTGTTCGAACAACTCGAGGGCCTGCTCTTCGAGGGCGGCGACCTCGTCGTCGACCTCGTCTTCGGCGTGGTGAACGAGGGCATGTGCGCGTTGGGTGAACGCGACCTGGACGAGGTCCCCGACGACGCGTGCTGGCGGATCGTCTGCCTCGTTGAATAGGTCGACCAACCCAGCCGGCAAGGTGACCTCGTCGGGTTCGCCGTCCGGGGCTTCGATCGTGAACGTGAGTTCGGTCGGCACACCTCGGCGGACACGCCCGACCGGGAAAGGTCCACCGGGTGGCCCCTGGCTCAGTCGTCGGCCTCGACCTCTGCCGGGGTGTCCGGGGCGTCGACGGAGGCCTCGGTCTCGAGGTAGTCGTCGGCGTCCATGGCCGCCTCGACGCCGAGGCCGGCGGCGGTGACCGCCTGTTGGTAGTGGAAGTCGACGACATCACCGCCCGCGAAGATCCCATCGACGGCGGTCCGTGATTGGCCGGCGCCTCGACCACCCACGGTTTCGATGTAGCCCTCCGCGTCCAGGTCGACGTCGGTGCCCTCGAGGTACTCGGTGTTCGGGGTATGCCCGATGGCGACGAAGAACGCGCCGACGTCGAGGTCGAAGGTCTCCGTCTCGGGGTCGTCGAGTTTCTCGGTGGGATGGCCCTCTGGGTGGCGGACGAGGGTGACGTGGTCCACCCCGTCTTCAGGGGTGCCATGCACCTCGATGGCCTCGGTGTTGGTGAGGATCTCGATGTCGCCCGCCTCGACCTTCTCCTCGAGGCGGTCCTGCCAGTAATCCTCGGCGCGGAACCCTTCCCGTCGGTGGACGAGGTAGACGGTGTCCCCGAACTTGGTGAGGAACTCGGCCTCCTCGAACGCGGCGTCACCGCCGCCGACCACGATCATGTCCTCGCCTGCGAAGAAGGCCCCGTCACAGGTCGCACATGTCGAGACGCCGTGGCCCATGAGTTCGTCCTCCCCGGGGATACCGAGGGTTCTTGCGCTCGCACCGGAGGCGGCGATGAACGCGTCGGTCGTGTAGACATCGCCGTTGGCCAGGGTCACGCGGAACGGTCGCTCGGTGTCATCGACATCGTCGACGATCCCGTGGGTGATGTCGGCAC
Organism: Halobacteriaceae archaeon; assembly: GCA_042216925.1. Lineage (GTDB taxonomy): Archaea > Halobacteriota > Halobacteria > Halobacteriales > Halobacteriaceae > JBDGTJ01. The sequence continues at coordinate 19,466 of JBDGTJ010000025.1, read as the reverse complement.
CGAACCGCGTCGCTTGTTCCCGCATCCGTTGAATCAGGTCCGGACCCGAGATCCCCTCCGGGAACCCCGGGTAGTTCTCGACTTCAGTTGTCAGTGTCAGCTGGCCCCCGGGCTCATCCCCTTCGAAGAGGAGCGGGTCGTTGTTGGCACGCCCGGCGTAAATCCCAGCCGACAGGGCGGCGATGCCGGTGCCAGCGATGATGAGGCGTCGATGGGCGACGATGTCCTCGCCGACGGTGTCTTCTGTCATATCAGAGTGGAGGGCCTGGCCGTGCTTTTACCTTGCGCCTGCGGGTTTGGCTGCCGCCGTCGGGCAGAAGGGATTTGCGGGCCGGCCTACGACAGGTGCTATGACCGATGCCCCAACGAAGGCTGACCAGTACGAACAGTTGCTCGCCACCGCTCTGACCGAGGCCGACATCGTCGCCCCGCCCGAGACACCGCTGGGGGAAGCGGCAGCGACGTTCATGGAGTTAGCCGAATCCTACCTGGCCGACGGTCGCCACTTCCGCGAATCCGAGGACCCGGTGAATGCCGTGGCTGCCTTCTCCTACGGGCATGCCTGGCTCGATGCCGGAGCGCGACTGGGCTTGTTCGAGGTGCCGACCGAGGGATCGTTGTTCACCGTGTGACACCCTCAAGGGGGAACATCTTTGGTGCTGGGCGCCGGGCACAGTAGGTGGATGCCGAGTTGGCCGCGCTCCTTGCACGGCCACCTCTTAGATCTCGAGGTGGGGCCGGACGGGGAAACGACGTACCGGTGTGTCGAGTGTGGGTTGCGGGTCGAGGAGCTGCGGGCAGAGATCCTGTCGACTCGGGCGTGTGCGGAGGCTCCCACCGGGTGAGCGGTCCTGGGTCGGCATCTTTTTCACCGCGCCGCGGGCAGGTAACTACCATGGTCAACGAGACCTATGTCCGTCTTCTCTGCCCCAACTGTGAGAAACATTGGGAGCGGAACCCGCGGGAACTCCCGGCCCACGACGTCGAGTTCACGTGTCCGGAGTGTCACACCACGCGGAAGACCGCCGAGTTCATGCGGACCGACCGGGACTTGGAGACGTTAAAACGGTTCTAGGCCCCGGTCGTCGACCGAGCACCGCAGGCATCACATTTGATCAGGGTCGCTCCTTGTTCGGTGACGAGTGAGGTATCCGGCAGGCCACATTCAGGACAGCGGACGAACTTGTCGAGGTAGGTCTCGATGACGTCGGCCATCCGTGACTCGCGGAACGATCCCGTGAGCCGTGCGCGTCCCCGTTCGTCGATGTGGGCACTGGTCCCCAGTTCGTCTTGGAGGAACTTCAGGAGGTGCCCGGGGTCACGGTCGAGGCGGTTGACGGTCTCCCGGTAGTTCTCGTAGACGGTGACGTTGCCCTCTGACCGGAGGTCGGGGTCCGGCACTTCGAACCGTTCGCTCTCCCCCTCGATATCTGGCGTCTCGTCGAGGGCGCGGTTGAGTTGTTCGTCGTAGTCCATGCCCGCACCGTGGTAGTGGGGCCACTAAAGCGCATCTCTCTTCGACGAGATCGCGTCGTAGGCGACGGGCTGCGCCCCTGTCAGTGTGGTAACGTGGCTCAAGATAGAAATATAACCCACCGGCCGTTAGCCGGGTACTGTCCATGAAGAAGCAGGAGCTCATCCACCTGCACGGCCTGCTCGCGGAAGTCAGCGAGTACTGTGACACAAGCGACGAAACGTTCGACAAATACCACGACCAGGGTGTACGACCGACGTCCATCCACAAGTCCAAGACCGATCACAAGGACGCCGTTTTCGCGTTGGCAGAGGGAATCACCGGCCAGTTCGACGTCGAACTGGACGCTGAAGCCATCCCCGCCCAAGCCGACTGAACGCCGCGGCGCGTGGTTCTGCAGTCCCGCAACGCAGACCGAACAGCGTTTCGCTCGTGTGCGGATTCCCCGACCGGGTTACCGTTCGTCCTCGAGGAGGTCGTCGAACTCCGGTAACACGTCGTCGTCCTCGCCACTGGACTCGGTCCCCTGACTCGTGGCGGCGACCTCGTCCTCAGGGTCTGGGGCCGCCTCGTCGGCCTCGCCAGCATCCTCGTCGGTCTCGTCAGCATCTTCCTCCTCGAGGACCTCGACTTCCAAGACCTTCAACGGGATGTCCGATAGGCGCTTCCCGATCTCCTTTCTGGCGATGCGAGAAGCGTGTTCCTCGCGCTCGACGTTGAACACCGTCATCTCCAACTCGAGGGCCACCAACGCCTCGTCGGCGGCGATGAACGCCGGTGGTAGTTCCTCTCCGTCGGGCGTCGTTCGGGCCCCCATCTCGATCTCCACGTAGTTGAGGTCGGGGTTCAACATCTCCCCCGTCTTCGAAATCGCGATCCGCACGGCTTCGTCGGCCGTCTCGACGTCGTACACTGGCACCGCAGCCTCGACGACGACTCTGCAGTCCATCCGTACAGTCGTGTTCGGTGGGCAACCGTAAAAACACCTGTGCCGGTCGCATTGATGCGGTGGAATCGACAGCCTGTTCCCGCCCGACCGGATACCGGGCGGCGATGGAGGGCACCATCCCGCTCGATGGCCTGGCGGGCGGGCTCGATCTGCAGGCGACGTTGGAAAGCGGACAGTCCTACCTCTGGCAGCGAGCCGACGACGCCATGTACTCCGACACCTCGGCCGGGTGGTACCACACCGTCCACGCCGGTGAGGTGATCGCGGTCCGTCAACGAGACGATGTGGTAGCGTGGCGGTCCACGACCGACGCCGACGAGGCCATCCACAGACTCCTCCGGTTGGATGACGACCTGCCGGCGATCCGGGCTACGGCACCGGTCGATGATATCGTCCAGACGGCATTCGACCGGTACTGGGGACTTCGCGTTGTCGCGGACCCGTTCTTCCCGACGCTGATCTCGTTCATCTGTTCGACCCAGATGCGCGTCGAACGCATCTACCAGATGCAGACCGCCTTGCGCGAGGCCTACGGCCGCCCGGTCGAGTTCCGAGGCGAGACCTACCACGCCTTTCCGAGGCCGGCGACGTTGGCAGACACCACGGAGACCGATCTCCGAGAGCTCGGCTTGGGGTATCGCGCCCCGTACGTCCTCGAGACAGCCCGGCTCGTCGAGTCTGGGACGTTGACCAAAGCGGACATCGAAGACCTCCCGTACGAGCAGGCCCGCGAGACCTTGACCGGGTACGCGGGGGTTGGCCAGAAGGTCGCGGATTGTGTGCTGTTGTTCGCCTTATCCTACCTCGAAGCGATCCCCCTCGACACCTGGATGCAGACATTGCTCACAGACTACTACCCTGCCTGTCAACGGGACAGCTACGCCGCGACAAGTCGTGCACTGCGGGCGAAGTTGGGCGGAGCCTACGCCGGATACGTTCAGACCTATCTGTTCCATCACCTCCGCACGCGGGGAAGCGACGGGGGTTAAGGGAGGCCCCCGTGTGGGGCCGGCATGGACCTCGCCGCGATCTTCGGCACCGCGACACCGGTCATCGGGATGGTACATCTCCCGCCGCTCCCGGGCGCCCCCGGCTTCGACGGGGATCGGGATCAAATCCGTGAACGCGCCCGCGCCGACGCGACGGCGTTGGCAACGGGCGGGGTCGACGGCGTGATCGTGGAGAACTTCGGGGACGCCCCGTTCTACCCCGACGCCGTTCCAAACCACGTCGTCGCGGAGTTCACCGCTGTCACCCGCGCCGTAGTCGATACCGTCGACGTGCCGGTGGGAGTGAACGTGTTACGCAACGACGCAGCCGCCGCGGTCGGCATCGCGGCGGCCGTCGGCGCATCGTTCGTGCGGGTGAACGTCCACACCGGCGCCCGCGTCACCGACCAGGGTATCGTGGAGGGTCGTGCCCACGAGACGATGCGGCTCCGGGAGCGACTCCAGGCGGATGTCGCGGTGCTCGCCGACGTCGACGTCAAACACTCGAAGCCGCTATCGGACGCCGAGGGATTAGACCCAGTCGCGGAGACACTCGAACGGGGGTTGGCCGATGGCGTGATCGTGTCCGGCGATCACACCGGCGATCCCACAGACCTGGACGCCGTCAAAACCGTGGCCGAACGCGTCGACGACCTTGGCGGTTCGGCACCCGTCTTCGTCGGGAGTGGCGTCACCCCCGCGAGCGTCGGGCCGCTCCTGGATGTCGCGGACGGGGTCATCGTCGGCACCGCATTGAAAACAGGTGGAGAGACGACGAATCCGGTGGCGGTCGATCGGGTGGAGACACTCGTGGAGGCGGCCCGCCGCTAGTCGACGAACACCTGGTCGTGCAGCCGGTCGGTCACCCGGTCGAGGACGACTTCGAGGATGGCAGCGTCCTCCTGGTTGTACCGGATCAGCCTCTCGAGGGCGCCGTCCTCCCCTCGTTCTGCGGCCTTCCAGAGACGGACGGCGTCTTCCCCACCGATGTCGGGGCCGTCTCGGTCGATACCGAGGGCCGACGCAGCCCCGTCGAGACCCCCATAGACGTCGAGGCGGTGACACGGATGCATCGCGTCGAGGTGCGGGGTGGTGATCTCGATGTCGAATGTCGTCTCGAGAAACGGGATGTCGAAGCGGTCGCCGTTGTAGCTTACGAGCAACGACGCGTCGGCGAACCGGTCTGCCACCCGGGCTGCGGTGAGGTCCCGGCCCTTGACCAGGGTCTCTGTGTCGCCATCCTGGTGGAAGCTCACGGTTGTCACTGCATCGTAGCGCTTGTTCAGGCCCGTCGTCTCGATGTCGAAAAAGCAGGTTTCCCCCGGAAGTTCTCGTAGAGGCGCCACCGGCTCTGGGCGGGTAATCGGCGGTCGAAGTACCGGCTATCTCGATCGGCGAGTCGGTCGCGGGCCTCGGTGATGAACGTGTCGAGGCTGTGGTCGAGGTCCCCCTCGAGGGCCGTAGGGTCGTAGTCGTCCCAGTGAGTGATCCCCGCCCGCCAGAGGCGGCGTTCGACAGCCGGCCCGACGCCCTCGGCACCGATGAACGTATTCTCAAGACGCACGGTACCCGGTGGTTGCGTTGGCCGTGCATAAGGACATCGGGCACAAAGATTATGCCGGGGGACGCCGCCGCCTCGGAGGATGGCGGCTGTCTGTGCCCCCGAGCGACGGACGTGTCAACGCTGCGGCCGTGAAGAGCGATACGACAGGACCGAGGGCGGGTGGCACACAGCCGAGGACCGTGTCGGCAGCGTATACTGTGTCCACGTCTGGGACATCACCGGTGCCTTCGCCCCATGAAACGTTCAAGCCGGTCGCGCCGGTAAGCAGAACTGATGAGTCGCCCCTCGCGGTACGACCGGGTCGAGCGTCACCCCGCCGACGGGATGCACAACTCGATGTGGGGGTGGACGGCGATCCGGTCGCCGACCCGTGTCGCATTGAACTACATCGCCGTCTGGTTGATCCGGTTGTCACCGAGCCTCCGGCTGAAAAACTGGTTGCTCCGGCGGCTCGGAGCGACCGTGGGCACCGGCGTGTCACTGGGGTTAGAGGCGACCCCGGACGTGTTCTTCCCGCATCGCATCACGTTGGGCGATCACGCCATCGTGGGCTACGATGCGACGTTGTTGTGTCACGAATTCCTCCAGGAGGAGGTCCGGATCGGGGACGTGGTCCTCGAGGATCGGGCGATGGTGGGGGCGGGAGCGATCGTCTTACCGGGGGTAGTGGTCGGTGAAGATGCCCAGGTCGCGGCGAACTCGTTGGTCGTCGAGGATGTCCCACCAGGGACGACGGTAGCCGGCGTCCCAGCGGAACCGGTAGATACCGGTGTGGACTCCTAGGCGGTGATGACGGCGCCGTCACGTAACACGGCGTGATTGGGGACGACGTACTCGCGGTCTTCGCCTTCGACGTGAGTGACGAAGACCGTGATGTCCTGGACGACACCGTGTCGGTCACCGATCTCGACCTGGTCGCCGATGCCATAGGGTTCCTGGAGCAAGAGATAGACGCCGGCACTGGCGGCGCGTAAGAGGTCCTGCAGGGCCAAGCCAGCGAACACGACGATACCGAACGCGTAGGCGCCCAACAACACGAGGAGGGCGGCGGTCGCGACCCCGATCTGGCCGGCGGCGATGAGGGCGGCGACGAAGACAACGCTGTACTTGATCGTCCGCGGGAGCACGCCGACCTCCGGGAGCTTGATACCGCGGAGCCGTTCGCTCGCCCAGAGTTCGGCTTTGTCGCCGATGACAAAGCCCGCGGCGAGCACGGCGGCCGCCACGAAGATGTTCGGGACGAACGCGGTGAGGCGAAGCCAGAAGACGTCGGTGTCCAGGAGCCTGGCGAGGTGGAGGGCGGCGACGATTGCGATGCCGTAGACCAGCCAGGATGACAACCGAGCGAAAATGGATACCGTCGAGGTCCCGAGGCTGCGGGCGGTCCGTTCGAAGTACGTGCCCTCGGCGGTTTTGTCGACACCGACCGCAAGGAGCAGTCGACGGTTGAGTCGGCCGACGACCAACCCGGCGATCAGGCCGACGAACAGGACGATGAACGCGAACAGAAAGCGGAGGTCGTCACCCATCAACCGGAGGAAGTCGTTGAGGACGTCGGCAGTGGCCACGGTCAGTACTCCTCCGGGTCGAGTTCGAGGATGAGTTCACCGCCCTTGAACGCCCGGACCAATCCGTCGGATTCCGAGAGTGCGACGGCGACGGCGTTGGTGTCCCGGGTGATCGCGCCGGCAGCCATGTGACGGGCACCCAAGCCCTTCGGGATGTCGACGCCTTCCGCCGATGGTTCCAGATACCGGTAGGCGGAGACGATCTTGCCCTCGTCGCTGATGACGAAGGCACCATCCAGCCGGGAGAACTCCTTGAGCATGACGTTGACGATCGGGTCGCCCACGTGGACGTGGGATTTCTCGAAGGGATTGTAGGAAAGGGAGCGGGACTTGTTCATGACCTTCCCCGCGTCGCCGACGACGAACAATGCCCCAACCGGTTGGCCTTTCTGCCCCTGTTTGCCGAGATCGATGGCGACGTTGAAGACGTCACGGATGACGCCTGGGTCGGCGCGGGAGTTGACAAACAGGTCATAGATCCCCGATCGGACTGACTCCGTCGCCTGGACGCGGGAGAGGGTGTCGACGTCGTCGACGAACAGTGAGGTTGCGGCGGCGACATCGTCTCCCTCGTCGAGGTGGCCGGCGGCGAGGGCGCCCTCGACGCCGAACCGGATCCGTTCTTTGACGTTGTTAAACGACAGGGGTAACTCGACGAAGTGGTCCGCGCCGACGCTGTTCTCTGGAGCGACGACGATGAGGGGGACATCGACCTCCCCGGTGCTGTCGAGGTAGCCAGAACTGGGAGAGAACAACAGGAGTGCATCGACGTCGTCGACGACGGCGGCCAGCCCTTCGAGGTCGCTCATCGCCGTAAATCACTTGTCGTGCTGAGAAAAGCCTTGTGGGGCCGCCATCCCGCGGTTCCAGTGGAGGGGGCGAGGAACGAGTGACGGTGCTACTGGAAGGTGCGACTGATCTGTTGGTCCTCTCGGTCCCCGGGTTCGGCGCGTTGGAACCGTTCTTCGAGTTCCTCGTACCGTTCGCGGACATCCGAATCGACGCTGGCACCGACCTCGTCGAGGGCGGCGTCGAAGTGGTTCATGGTCACGCGGACGTTGCCAACGGAGTCGGCAGCCTGTTCGGGTTCGACGCTGTTGATGAACTCCCGGGTAGCGTTCATCGTGGCTTCTCGGACGAGGGCAGCGATGTCGGCGCCGACGTAGCCCTCGGTGCGGGCAGCGAGGTCCTCGAGGTCGACGTCCTCGGCCAACGGTTTCTCCCGGGTGTGGACCTCGAAGATCTTGTGGCGAGCGGTCTCGTCGGGGACGGGGACGTGGATGTGCCGGTCCAAGCGGCCGGGGCGGAGGAGGGCGCTGTCGATGAGGTCGGGGCGGTTGGAGGTGGCGACGACCACGACATCCTCGAGGTCCTCGATGCCGTCGAGTTCGGAGAGCAACTGACTGACGACACGTTCACCTACGCCGGAGTCCCCGACGTTCCGGCCCCGTTCTCCGGCGATGGAGTCGATCTCGTCGAAGAACACGACCGTCGGGGCGTTCTCGCGGGCCTTCGAGAACACCTCGCGGACGCCCTTCTCGGATTCGCCGACGTACTTGTTCAACAGCTCGGGCCCCTTCACGGAGATGAAGTTGCTGTCGGCCTCGTTGGCCACGGCTTTTGCCAGCAGGGTTTTCCCGGTCCCGGGTGGGCCATACAAGAGGACGCCCTTGGCCGATTCGAGGTCCATCGCCTCGAAGACGTCGCCGTACTCGAGGGGCCACTGGATCGTCTCCCGCAGTCGTTCTTTGGTGTCATCGAGGCCGCCGACGTCGGCCCAGGTGACGTCTGGCACCTCGACGAACACCTCGCGCAACGCGGAGGGTTCGATCCCCTTCATCGCCTCCTTGAAGTCGGTGGCGGTGACCTCGAGGCGTTCGAGGATCTCGGCGTCGATTTCCTCACTCTCCAGGTCGAGTTCCGGTCGCACGCGGCGCAAGGCGTTCATCGCCGCCTCCTTGGTGAGTTGTTCGATGTCGGCCCCGACGAATCCGTGGGTGTTCTCGGCGTAGGCATCCAGGTCGACTTCCTCGTCGAGTGGCATGCCGCGGGTGTGGACCTGCAGGATTTCCTTGCGGCCGCCCCGGTCGGGGACGCCGATCTCGATCTCCCGGTCGAAGCGACCGCCCCGACGGAGCGCCGGGTCGATGGCGTCGACGCGGTTGGTCGCGCCGATGACGATGACGTCACCCCGCTCTTCGAGGCCGTCCATCAGACTCAACAGTTGGGCGACGACGCGACGCTCCACGTCGCCGCTGGTCTCGCCGCGTTTCGGAGCGATGGAGTCGATCTCGTCGACGAAGACGATGGCTGGCGCGTTCTCCTCGGCTTCGTCGAAGATTTCGCGGAGTTGCTCTTCGCTTTCCCCGTAGTACTTGGACATGATCTCGGGGCCCGAGATCGTGGTGAAATAGGCGTCGATCTCGTTGGCGACGGCTTTGGCGATGAGGGTTTTCCCGGTTCCGGGCGGTCCGTGGAGGAGGACCCCTTTCGGGGGTTCGATGCCGAGTTGCTGGAAGAGTTCGGGGTGGCGCATCGGCAACTCGATCATCTCGCGGACCTGTTCGAGTTCCTCGTCCAGGCCGCCGATGTCTTCGTAGGTCACCGAGGGGGTCTCGGCCGCGGCCTCGGTTACTTTACGGATCTCCTCGGCGGATTTTTCGCTGACGATGATCTCCGTCGAGTCGGTGATGACGACGGTGCCGTCGGGGTCGGTATCGACGACGCGGAGGGGGACCTGTTGGCCAGACATCGCCGAGAGCCCGCCGAGGCCCAGGGAAAACGGTACCGTCTGACCTGGGGTTACGGGACGGCCGCTCAACCGGTCACGGAGATGGGGGCCGATGTCCCCACGGATCCGGAGGTTCTGAGGCAGGGCGACGGTCACCGCGGTCGCGGGCCGGATGTCGGCCTGTTCGACGGTGACGGTGTCATCGATGCCGACGTCGGCCTCCTGGCGGAGGCGACCGTCGATGCGGACGATGCCCTGGCCCTCGTCTTCGGGATATCCGGGCCAGACACGGGCGACGGCCCGGCCGCCCTCGCGGCCTTCGAGGACGACGTAGTCACCGTTCTCGAGCCCGAGTTCGCGCATCGAGGCACGGTCGACGGCGGCGAGGCCGCGACCGGCATCCTTCTGTTTGAGGGGTTTGACGGTGAGTTTCATTCTCTCACCTCGATAGTGACGACGCCATTGTTGATGAAGGCTGTGGCATCGCCGTCAGGGAGTTCGATCTCGTGTTGTTCGGTGTCGTCGCCCGCGTCGAGGACGAGGATCGCCGTGTCGTCGACGACGTCGATGTCGACGTCGGTCGTCCAGTGGGAGACGTCGATGACGAAGACGGTTGCATCGGGGTAGTCGTACCGTCTGGCGAGCAGCCGGTCGTCGTGGGTAAGCCGGTCTGAGAGAGTCATCTGCTTAACTCGACGTAAGTGACTCCACTATTTGAACTTTGTGGTAAGAAACCGGATGGAGGCAGTACTATCGTCGACAATAGTAGAGTTGCGATTCGTCCGGTCGATGGAGCTTTGGGTGTGGCGGGTGTGCCCGCCAATGTGTCACGGGTCACCCACGACGGCCGCACCACCGCATTCGGCCAGACCGACCGAGAGGGCCACTCGATTCTCTGTGTCCACGGCAGCGGCGGCACCCGCGCGGTGTGGAAGGCCCAACGAGCGCGATTGGCCGGGACGGTGACCGCCCTCGATCTCGCCGGGCACGGGGACTCGCCACCGGCCGCGGTGCCCCCCGGCCCTGCCCGCCTCCGGGCCTACGTCGCAGATGTCGCCGCCGTCGCCACCGCCGTCGACGCCGACGTCCTCGTCGGGCACTCGCTAGGCGGCGCCGTCGTCCTCCAGACTCTCCTCGATCGTGACCTGGGTGTCGATGCAGCCGTCGTCATCGGGGCCGGTGCGACCCTCCCCGTCTCGGAGACACTGCTGGAGTGGCTAGCCGAGGATTTCGATCGCGTCATCGAGTTCCTCCACGGTCCCGATCGCCTGTTCCACGCCCCGGACGACCGGTTGATCGACCGGTCACGGACCCTGCTTGAATCGGTGGGTCAACCGGTCACCCGGGCAGACTTCCAGACCTGTACTGCCTACGATGTGACCGATCGACTCCCCGCGATCGAGGTGCCGGTCCTCGCCGTCGTCGGCGCTCACGACCAGCTGACCCCGCCACGGCTCCAGGACCCCTTGGTTGCAGGGCTGCCCGAGGCCACCAGGACCGAAATCGCTGACGCCGCCCACATGGCGATGGTCGAACGCCCAGACGCGGTCAACGAGGCGATCACCGCGTTCCTCGAGCGGAGGACCTGATCTCCATCACAACACCCATTGCCCACGACTGGGAACGCTGGGTCGTGCCCTCTGTGACTGAGATCACCCCGGACGGAATCGACTACGGGTGGGTCATGCAGGTCACCTTCGTCGCCACGATCGTGGTCGGCGCACCCATCGTCGCGATCGCCTCATTGTTCGTGCCGACACTCACCAGCTGGGGCGCACGAGCCGCGTTCGCCGTCCGGGTCGGGGCAGTCGTCTGGTTCGTGACCGCCGTTCTCACCTACTGGTACGCCCGCCGGGCGCAGGCCTGAACGCCGTCCCCGCCCGCTCGGCGGTCTCTCGGTCGGAGGCCGAATCCCCGATGAAGACCGTGCGTTGGGGGTCGGTCTCGAGAGCGTCCACCACCGCAAGCAACGGGCCGGGCGCGGGTTTGCGCTCGGGGTGACTGTCCCGACCGACCACGACGTCGACTGCCTCCAGGAGGTCGTGGCGGGCCAGGGCCGTTCGGCAGGCGGCCTCGCAGTTCAACGAACAGATCCCGACGGGTTCTGACCGCCCGAGGAGTTCGTCGGCCAGCGGGAGCCGAGTCGCCTCCGTGGCACCCCCGCGCTCGTACTCCGCGATGATGGCCTCGGCCTCCTCCCCGCAGTCGTGGGTCTCGGCGACCTCGAGGAGTTCCCAGGCATCGTACTCACCGGCGTCGATCCCCACCGATCCGAGCAACGATTCGAGGTCCCGTTCGCAGGCCGCCCAGTCCACCTCCAATCGGAGGACCGTCCCGTCGAGATCGTAGACGACTGCGTCGTACGGTGAGTCCGGGTCGTGGCCGGTCATCAGTCGACGGTGTCCCGGGCGATGACCTCTTTCTGGATCTCGCTGGTGCCCTCGTAGATGGTAGTGACCTTCGCGTCGCGGTAGTACCGTTCGACGTCGAAGTCGGTCGTGTACCCGTACCCCCCATGGATCTGGACGGCCTGGTTCGTCACGTCCATGGCGGCCTCGCTGGCGAACAGTTTCGCCATGCTGGCATCGGTGCGGACCGACTCGCCGCGATCGGCCCGGTGGGCAGCGGCTCTGGTGAGGCTACGAGCGGCCGCGATCTGGGTGCGCATCTCCGCGAGTTTGTGGCGGACCGTCTGGATCTCGCCGATGGGCCGATCGAACTGTTCGCGCTCCTGGGCGTAGTCGACGGCGTCGTCCAGTGCCGCCTGGGCGAGTCCGACCGACTGTGCGGCGATACCGATGCGTCCGCCGGTGAGGATGTGCAGGGCAGCCGAGAGGCCCTCGCCCTCCGCAGTCAACCGATTCGATGCCGGGATGTGGACGTCATCGAGGTCCAGGGTGGTGGTGTCGGAGGCCCGCAATCCGAGTTTGTCCTCGGGATCGCCGGGCGCGACACCGTCCAGGTCCGTGGGGACGAGGAACTGGGTGACGCTATCCGGGTCCTCGGCGTCGGTCTTCGCGAACACGATTGCGACGCCGCTGCGCTGGCCGTTGGTGATCCACTGTTTGGTACCGTTGAGGACGTACTCGTCCCCGTTCCGACGTGCCGTCGTCGTCATCTCCGCCGGGTTCGACCCGGCACCCGGTTCGGAGAGCGCGAACGCGCCGACGGGGCGCCCAGCCGCCATCTCGGGCAACCACCGTTCCTTGTGGTGGTCGTCCCCGAACTCGGCGATACAGGACGTCGCGAGACAGTGGACAGACAACGCCGTCGCGACGGCGAGACTGCCGTACGCCAGTTCCTCGTTCACCACCGCGTAGGTGAGTCGATCGACGGCCAGGCCACCGAAGTCCTCGGGCACCGTGAGCGCGGTGATATCGACTGCAGCGAGTTCGTCCCAGGCGTCCTCGGGGAACGACGCGGCCTCGTCGGCCGCTGAAGCGACCGGTTCGATGTGATCCTCTGTGACCTCGCGGACGACGTCTCGCATCGCCCGTTGCTCCCGCGTGAGATCTCCGGCCCCGTCCCGGTCAGTCATGGGCCGCGGTTCGGTCCCGGCAAGGAAAAACCCCTCCGGTCGCCGCTCACGAGGACCGCAAGAACCCGGCGACGGTCTCGGGGTCCGCCTCGATCCCGCCACCTTGGGCGAATGCGGGTCCGCCCCCGCCCCCACCACCGAACTCGGCGGTGACCTGGTCGATGATCTCCCCGGCGTCGGAGCCCCCGCCGCTGCTGACGACGACGAACGTCGACCCGTCCCTGCCGGCGACCGCGACGACGTCACCCGAGATGTCCTCGAGTCGGTCACCCACGGTGTTGGGGTCGAATCCATCGACAGTGCCAACCCGCCAGGTCTCACCGTCCCGGTCGACGCTCGAGAGATCGTCGAGGGCCGCATCGAGGACACGGCCCCGGAGCCGATCCCGGTCCTCGCGGACGGCCTCGTGCCGGGCCTGGAGGTCGGCGACGGCGTCGTCGAGGTCGGTGACCGGGACCCCGAGTGCGGTTGCCGCCGCGAGTGTGGCGCGTCGCTCGGCGGCTCGCCGCCGAATCGCCGGTGGCCCCACGGTGAATTCGACTCGAGTGAGGCCCTCACCGGGGTTCGAGCGGTCGAGGACCGTTACGGGACCGACCTCGATCGTGTTCCGGACGTGTGTGCCCCCGCACGCGGCCGCATCCCACCCGTCGATCTCGACGATGCGGACCGTGTCGGCGTCGGCCATCACCCCCTCTTCGGTCGCGGTGTTGAACGCGACGTCACCCCGGTCGAGGGCGAGATCCCGGTCTACCGACTCCCAGGAGACCGGGCGGGCGTCCCAGACGCCGCGGTTGGTCAACCGTTCCAGGTCGACGAGCGTCTCGTCGTCGATGCTGGTCGGAGTCCGCAGGTCGACGCGGACCTTCTCCTCGTCGATGTCGAACCCGCCATATCCCAACTCGTCGAACAGACGGCGGCCGGCGCCGTAGAGGACGTGACTGGCCGTGTGTGCGCGTCGACAGTAGGTCCGGAACGCGGGATCGATCTGACAGGAGACTGTCTCCCCGACAGAGACGCTGGGTGGCTCGTCGAGGCTGTGCACGATGGCGTCGTCCTCGGTCCTGATTGCCACGACACTCGCGTTCCCGATGGTGCCACGATCGGCAGGTTGGCCGCCACCACCGGGGTAGAAGTAGGTCTCGGCGAGGGTGATATCGGTTCCCGACACGTCGGTAACGGTCGTCTCGAACTCCAGCGTGTCCGGGTTTGCGGCAGCACGGGAGGCTGTCATGGGCATACGGACGCCACCCACTCCCTAAAAACAGTGTGTCCCGGATCGGTTACTCGTCCGCGAGGGTGACGTCGAGATAGTCCTCGAGGGCGGCGATCACCGAGCCGCCGACGTTCGCGCGGGCGGCCCGTCCTTGTTCGACGGCGAGGAGGTCGGCGTCGTCGATCCCCAGCTCCGCCGCGAGTTCCTCACGCTGGAGGCCGGCGTCGCGTCGGGCATCGACGACCTTCGCGCCGTAGTCCGAGACGAGATACGGTAACTGATCGTCCTCGTAGTCGGTTCCCTCCTCGACCCAGTGGCTGGGATCGCCTTTCGCGGCGTCGAGGTGGCGGGCGGTGTTCTCGGCTGCCCGTCGGTTCCGTTCGGTGTCGGATCGGTCGCCGTCCCCGCCGGTGTCCCCGGCCTGGTCGCTATGCGGGGCACACTCCCCGCAGACATCGAGTTCGGCGCCGGCGACCGTCGCGGTGCGGAGGTCGTCGGCCGGTTCCCCACAGAGTTCGCAGGTCCGGCCGCCGCTCCCGCCGGCGCCGCCGCCGGTGGAGTACTTCGCCATATACCCCCTCTAGGCCGACGGGGGATTTGAATACCACGGCTCGGTGGGGTCACTCGGTCCACCGGGCGTCGGCGAGGGTCTGTTGGACGGCGTCCTCGCCGATTGCGGCTGCCAGGGTCTCGAACCCGGCGCGTGCACGGCGGTCTGTGGCGTCCGCGAGCAGCCGGGAGACGATGAACTCCGGGGTGGACCGGCCGACCTGGTGGAACCGCGGCTGGTAGTCGACCTGCAGTTCGAGGTCGGCGTCCAATCCCTGAGCGGAGATGCCGTCGACGCGTGCGTCGGTCGGCAGCGGTTCGAGGTCCTCGGCGAGGTGGGTGACGAACGCACCCACGGCCTGGCCCTCGGTGGCGTCGCCCGCGACGCCGTCGACGGTCAACGTCACCAACCCATGGAGGAGATCTGCGGCCGAGCCCGGTTCGGTGATCGCCTCGAACTCGTCGACGAGCATCAGCGGTCGTCCATCCGCCGTGAGCGGCGGCACGATCGACTGGAGGGTCGACTCGAGCACGCCGGCGTTGAAGCTTGCGTGCCGCCGATGGAACACGACGCGAAGGTCGTCGCTGACCTGGGCGCGGTCGGCGGGCACCGGTAACCCCATCCTGGCGAGGACCGCGACCTGACACAGCGTCTCCAGGAGCGTCGTCTTCCCGCCACTGTTTGCGCCGGTGAGGACGGCGACGCGTTCGGTGGGGGCCTCGAGGTCGTGGTCGCCCACCCCGTAGGTAATGGGTTGCACCGATTCCTCGCCCGCCGCGAGGCCGAGGTTCCGCGCGTTCTCGACGGCCAAGGTCGGCCCGTCGACGAACTCGGGACGGGTCAACTCGAAGTCGTGGGCGAACCGCGCCAGCGAGATGGATAACGCGATGTCCGAGACGACGTCGACGGCCGTGTCGACGGCGGACCGAGCTGCCGCCAGGTCGGCTTCGAGGTCGGTCTGGAGGTCGTCTTCCCGCTCCGAGACGGTTTCCTCGAAGGTG
Source organism: Halobacteriaceae archaeon (assembly GCA_042216925.1). Taxonomy (GTDB): domain Archaea; phylum Halobacteriota; class Halobacteria; order Halobacteriales; family Halobacteriaceae; genus JBDGTJ01. The sequence continues at coordinate 3,889 of JBDGTJ010000025.1, read as the reverse complement.
GCGACGAGGTCGCGGAGTGTGCTGGCGACGAAATCAGTTGCGTCGGCCGCGTCCTCGGGCATCGAATCGCGGATGTGTTCCCGGTCGACGCCTGCCTCATCGGCGAGGTGCTCGACCACGACGTCCCGGAAGTCGTCGGTCGCCTGCACCCCACCGGAGCGGACGTCCTCAACCACGGTTGCCGGGTCGCGCTCGAGGCGACGCACCGTCGTCAGTTGCTCGCGGGCCGCGTCCAACCGGTCGTCGACGCCCTCGGCGACGCCGTCCTCGTCCAGTCCGCGGAGCGCGGTGGCGGCATCCGCCAGCGCGTCGCCGTCGAGGGCGTCGAGTGGGGCGAACACGCCGTGGGTCAGGCCTGCCTCCCGCAGGCCGCGCGCTGCCTCGACGGCCGCGAGTTCACCGCCGGTGACACTCTCGAACTCGCCGAATACCGAGAGCACCGCCTCGCGGTCCGCCGTCGAGAGGGTCGCCCAGGTCTCCATGGCCGCATCGACGTCGTCCAGTCGCTCCTCGATCGCCGATCGGTCGGCCAAGGGGGTCAACACCCGGATGCGGTCTGCCGCCCGACGGGTCACTGCGTACTCCCGAGCGAGGTCGAGGATCGCTCGGTAGACCGCGTGGGCATCACGCGTCGCGAGGGCATCCAGGCCCTCGCCGCCGTTGGCGTGGCGCAAGATCCGGGTTGCTCGCCCCGAGGAGAGTCCGGCCTCGGTCAGGGCGTGGACGTCCGCGCCTTCGATCGCCGCGATCGCCGCCTCCTCACCGAGGGCCTCGACCAGCACCGCCCGGGTCTTCGGTCCCACACCCCAGTACTCCTCCAGTCGCATGCCCGGACCCTGCGCACCCCTGGATTTAGGCGTTCCTCTCACGCCGGTCCAGGAGCCCGGAGGGTTAACCGCCTGGCCCCGGAGCGACCGGTATGCAACTGCGCGAGTCACGTACAGCGATCACCACCGTCCGGACCGATGGCCCGACCCCAGGGCGAGACACCCGACAGTGGCGACGCCGCTCCCGGGCGTGGAACCAGCGATGATCTTCGATCGACTCCGGTACTATCCACCGTAGCTCCTCGTGTTCGGGTTGGGGTACGGAGCGGTGGTCTGGTGGCTCGGACAGTTCCCTGGGGCGGTGGCGCTCCTGGTCCTTGGGGTGTCGCTGGGAAAGGACCTCATCGACGAAGTCCGGATGCGCCGCGGCGGGGAGCCGGTTGCCTACGCCACGATCGAACACACCCCGTCGACGATCGTACTCCTCGCCCTCCTCCTGGTTGGGCGGGTGACGTTCGGTCCGGCGATCGCCGGTATCGACCGACAGGCCATTACCGCAGCCGTCGGCACGGTCGACCTGGTCCTCGACATCTCCCAGGATCTCCGGGCGGGGTGAGGTCGCTCACCGTCAGTCCCTTACCCACGCCATGCCATCGCTCACGTATGCCAGCGGGTGATAATCAGCCGTCCCTCCCCGAGGGGTGGGAGGTCTGGTCCGACGACGGGCAGGGGCGGGCGGTGTATGTCTTCCGCCCAGACGTCTTCGAGGGCCAGTCGTTCCCGGCGGCCTGCCTGCCGACCCTATACGTCAGCACCCGCCCACCCGACCAACGGCGGCGTCGCGCGGGCCACGCATCGACCACGTGGCACGTCTCGTTGTTCCTGGAACCGGAGGTGCGCGTGCGGTCGGTCGACGAACGCCACGAGACCCGAGGGGCCGCGGTCGCGGCCGCCGTCGACGCGGCCGCGGCGTTCACTGCCGGCGACATCGAATTCCGGGCGGCCTACCAGATGCCGCGGGAGGACTATCTCACAGCGCTGGAGCGATTGACAGGCCGCGACGCTTAACAGGCCACCGATAGTACCGATTGCCGTGTCGACTGTCACACTCGTCGGACCCCGGTTGGCCGAACCGGGGACGGAGTTCGTCTACCGTGGGGAGGCCCCCGGCTGTGAGGGGTGTCCGTACCGGGACCAGTGTCTGAACCTCGAGGAAGGCACGCGGTACGCCGTGACGGCGGTCCGCGAGGGCGGCCAGGAACTGGACTGTGCGGTCCACGACGACGGTACCGTCGTGGCCGTCGAGGTCGAGCCCACGGAAGTCAAGGCAACCGTCCCCTCCAGGCAAGCCTACGCCGGGGGCCGGACCCGGTTGGCGGGACCGTGCCCTCACACGGAGTGTCCGAGCCACGAGTACTGCGAACCGGCAGGGATCGACTTCGAGACCGAACATCACATCGACCGGGTGGAGGGCGACCCGCCCCACGAGGTCTGTTTCCTGGACCGGGAGCTTACCCTCGTGACGTTCGCCCCCGAGCAACAGTGACCGCCGACCGCGTCGTGTACTTCGATCTGGACGGGACTCTCGTCACCTACGACCGATCGTTCCGCGCGATCTTCGAGGATGGCGTCCACCCCGTCGGCGACGACGTCTACGACGTCTACACAACCGCGTTGTTCGACGCCATCGACGAGGCGGCATCGACGCCATATCGGGACGCCTTCACCACGACCGTCGAGCAGACCGACCTCGCGGGCGACCCCGAATCGCTGGCGGCCGCCTATATCGACGCGGAGGTCGCCGCCGCTACCGCCGTCGAGGGAGCGCGATCGGTTCTCGAGACCGCCACAGACCAGGGCCCGGTCGGTGTCCTGACCAACGGTGCCGGACCCGTCCAACGCCGGAAACTGGCGGCACTCGACCTCACCACCCATGTCGATGTGGTGGTCGCCTCCGGGGAGGCCGGTCACCGGAAACCAGCGGCTGACCTGTTCGCCATCGCCGAGGACCGCCTGAGCGGGGACGACTACGTCTACGTCTGTGATGACCCCGTCGCCGATGTCGGTGGCGCCACCGGTGTCGGGTGGACGACCATCCTGGTCGGCGCCACCCCCGAAGCGGACGAGCCGCCGTCCACGGAGACCGTCGATTCACTCACAGCGGTCGGCGACCACCTCTGATCGGCGTCGATTCCGTGCGAGCGACTCCGGCTGCCGGGGACCCGCAAGTTCGACGGCGCACATGAGGGGCGCCAGTCCGTTGGGCCGGCGACCGATTCCACTATCGTTTTACCCGCCGACATCGTGGACCCGAGTGCGCGGGGGTAGCCAAGCGGTCAACGGCAACGGATTCAAGACCCGTTCCCGTAGGGGTTCAGGGGTTCGAATCCCCTCCCCCGCATCCGGAATAACGGTTCAAAACGTCTACCAGCCAGCAGCGCGCAACGACAGCATTCCTTAAAAAAGAAAAACAGAACCACTCCCGAATCTGACACCAACCACTCGGGGAGTCTTACAGGTACGAACCGGATTACACCCAACGAACCGCTCCGCTCGCGCCCCTCCCTCCTGGTTGGAGACCTTCTCCCAATTGCCAGATTGGTCCAGCTGTACAGCCTTCTCCACAACGGCAGCTACGTCCGTCTCATCGGCATTGAATTCCTGTTCAAGACTGTCTCGGAGACGATCCTCCTTCATAGGATTTGGTACCTCCGAGCGTGACGATGGGGATCTGACCGATGGCAGCACCATTCCATAGGGGTAGCCTGCATGGCCAACGCCTTAGTACCATCTCTAAAGCACATGTTAGAAATTGCATTGTTACACCTATAAAATCTGCATATGGCATCGGGGTACGACTCCTGGCTTAAGCTCGTATGTCGGAAGATGACCAAGATGGTCCATTCCAGAAGCGGGTCTCAGACGAGGATATCCTCGCGTTCATCGAACGAGAGGAGGTCGTGACAACGAAAGAGGTTGCAGAGGAGTTCCAATACCACATTCAGACGGCCAGACGACGATTGAAAGAGCTGTATCATGATGGTGAGATTCAGCAGAAGGATTTGGGGAAGAGATTCGTTTGGTGGATTAGCTAGATAGCATTTTATCGTAAACTATCGTCC
>JBDGTJ010000022.1:0-44312 GCA_042216925.1 Halobacteriaceae archaeon | reverse complement strand
GGGAACACCGTCGTCGTCATCGAACACGAGCTCGACCTCGTGAAGAACGCCGACCACATCATCGACCTGGGTCCCGAGGGTGGGGAGGCCGGTGGCGAGGTGGTCGCGACCGGCACCCCGGAAGCGGTGGCACGCGACGACGACTCGTATACGGGGTTGTACCTCCGCGATAAGTTGCCGCGGGTCGACCGCGAGGGGCCGCGATCCGACAGGGATCAGCCGGCCCAGGCCGCGACGGACGATTGACGAGTCGGTGTCACTGCCGCCGGTCACAGCACCCTGGCGGTTTGGTTCGAGTGGTGACAATGGCGCGGGCCTGGGACCGGGAGCGGTGATCGGCTCGCGGCGCGCTGGTCCTGATCCTGGCCCGATGGACCGCGGTGCCAGGTCGGCCCGGCGACCCTCGACGTGGTGGGGCGCCAACCCTTAACCCGACGCCCGCCGAACCGCCGGGGTATGGAGAGCGCGTACGCGGCGATGCGGAGTGGCCTCATCGTCGTCGAGGACCTCGACGCCGATCCGCATGCAGTCCAGCGGTTGGGTGACCACGACCTCGAGTGTGTACATGCCCATCCCGACCGACCGGCGACGGTGTTCGTCGGCACCTACGATGCGGGCCTGTACCGCAGCACCGACGCTGGCGACACCTGGGACCGGATCGGCGCCACGACGATCGACGAGGACGCGGTGATGTCCGTGACCGCCAATCCCCGGGACCCCACGGAGGTGTGGGTGGGCACCGAACCGAGTCGCGTCTATCACTCGACCGACGGTGGGGACTCCTGGACCCACCGCGATGGGCTCGTCGACCTGGACAGCGAACCCCAGTGGTCGTTCCCACCCCGACCCCATACCCACCACGTCCGCTGGATTGAGGTCGACCCCCACGACCCCGCGCACCTCTACGTCGGCATCGAGGCCGGGGCCCTCGTCCAGACCCACGACCGTGGTCGGACCTGGGAGGATCGGGTGGTATCGGCGAACCTCGACAACCACACGTTGGCCACCCACGTGGACGCGCCGGACCGCGCGTACTCCGCGGCCGGCGATGGGTACGCCGAGACCACCGATGGCGGCCAGACCTGGTCGAGCCACCAGGAGGGCCTGGTCCACGACTACGTCTGGGGGTTGGCCGTCGACCCCGGAGACCCGGATACCGTGTTGGTGTCGGCCGCGACCGGGGCGCGCAGCGCCCACACCTACGACACCGCCGACGCCCACTGTTATCGCCGCACCAGTGAGGGGGCCTGGCGCCCGATCGACGATACCGGGTTGCCCACGGGGACCGGGGCGTTGCGCAGCGTCCTGACCGCGGGAGCGGCGGCCGGCGAGTTCTACGCGTTGAACAACCATGGCCTCTATCGGAGCACGGACGCCGGGGATACCTGGACGGCGATCCCGATTGCGTGGCCCGACCGATTCGAGACCGAGACGAGTCGCGGCCTCGCCGTCGTCTAGACCGCCGGCCGCGACCTGAGTCGCGACCGGAGGCCTGTCTCGAGAGCGGTGACCGCGACGACGATCGACAGTAGCGGCACCCACGCCACAGCGTAGACGGTCACCGGCGTGATGGCGGCGGCCAGCGCCGCGTCGCCGGCCACCAGCGACCGCGTCTGGACCGTCGCCACCGCCAGCACCCCGAGGACCGTCGCAGTCGGGAGGACCGTCCGGTACCGGTGCCAGGCCATGACGGTGGTGGCCCCGAGGACGAACTGGCCGATAAGCAACCACGTGTTCCGGAGCAAGAACCCCGTCCCCGTCACGACGGTCACCCCGAGGAGGGTCGCCCGGACGAGGAGGTACGCCACCGCCAGTCCGACGCCGCCCACCACCACGCGTCGCGGGACCGACCAGTCCGGGCGGGGTGTATCGGGCCGGGTCACGTACTCGACGGTCGCGAGGATAGCGAGGACGTGAACGATGCCGAGCAGTGGGACGAAGAGGTCGACGGCCTCGTCGGCCGCCCCGACCTCTGCGAGCATCGGGGTCCACGGGGTACCGAGGACGAGGAAGGCCCCCAGCAGAGGGACGACGCGTAACCCAAGCGCGATGCCGCCCGCGATGAGGACGCCGATCGCGGCCAGACACCACACGAGCCAGGTCACGGGCCCGAGCGGGTCAGTCGGGAGGGTCGGGGGCGCCAGCCCGAGGACTGCGAAGTACCCCAGTGCCATCGGTGGGGTGAGGACCGCCCCGAGGATCGTCGCCCGACTCACGTTCACACCCGGGGGGTGGAGGGCGAGAGCGAAAGGTCCTCGGGAGAGTCACATGAGCGTGTGACTGTCGACGCGGGACCGGTGACTCTTTCTTCCCCGGGGGCCTGGCCCCGTGTCGAGATGTACGACTTCGCCGTCGTCGGCGTCGGTCCCGCGGGCGCCCGGTTCGCCCGCCGCGCCGCGGAGGCGGGGTACGACGTCGTCGCCTTCGAGCAGGGCGAGATCGGGGAGCCGTTGGCCTGTTCCGGACACGTCAGCCTCGACGTCTGGGACTTCGTCCCCGATTCTGCGCGGTCGACGCTGCTCCAAAACGAGATCCGGGGCGCGCGGTTCCACGTCGGTGGCCCGGACAGCCGCGGATACCCCTTCTACCGGGACGCCCCGATCTCGAACGTGATCGACCGCGTGGGCCTGGACCGCCACCTCGCCGACGCCGCCCGGGATGCGGGGGCCGACATCCGGGACCGGCACTCGGTCACGTCGGTCAGTGAACGGGAGGACCACGTGGAACTGGTGGTGCGTGGCCCAATGGGAACCGAGTCGATCGCGGCCTCGATGGTCGCGGGCTGTGACGGTCCCGGGTCCAGCGTCCGTGAGGAGGTTGGGTTGCCCCGACCGGATGAGTTCCTCCATGGGGTCCTCGGGTTCGCCCCCGGCCCGGACGACCAGGACTTCGTCGACGTCCACCTGACGGTCCCGGGGTTTTTCGCGTGGCGGATCCCCCGGGGTGATGCGGGCGTGGAGTACGGGTTGGCGGCCAATCCGGGTGCCGACGTCGGCACCATGTTCGACACCCTGCTGGCAGACTACGGGGTCGAGCTCGACCGGCGATGCTCGGGGGTGATCCCGGTCGGGCCGCCCGACACCGTCACCGGACATCGCACGTTCCTCATCGGGGACGCGGCGGGCCAGACCAAGCCGTTCACCGGTGGGGGCATCCGGTATGGGATGACGGCCGCCGACCACGCCGTGGCCGCCATCGACCCGTCGACCCCCTCGACGCTGGCGGCCTACGAGTCGGCGTGGCGCGAGGACCTGGAACGGGACATCCAGTTGGGGAGGTGGGTGCGGCGGGCCTACGACCTCCCGGCACCGATCCAGCACCTGGGCCTGTGGGTGTTCGCGGGGAAGATCGGCGTTCACATGGACCGGCCGTCCTCGCTGTTCTCCTGGGAGCAGATGCGGGCGATGTTCTCGCGGTGACCGTCAGCGGGGACACCGTCGTGAGCGCGTACTCCCCTCGAGGAACGGGAGCGACTGGACCGTCGCATCGATGTCCTCGGCGACGGTGACCGCCCCACTGTCGAGGTCGGGATCGAGGATGGCCAACGCGATCGCGGACTCGCTGGTGGGCGGATCGGCCGCCCGGGTGAGGACCCCCACCTCGTCGCCGTCGACAGACACCGGCGCCGGGGTGGCTGGCACCGCCGTCAGTGAGAGGCCCTGGAGGCGGCCCGGGGGTCGGCCGCGGTCCTCGATCCGGGCGATGACCTCCTGGCCCGGATAGCAGCCACTCGTGCGGTCGTAGGCCCCCGCGACGAGGCCGACCGGGATGCGGTCGGCGAGTTCCGTGTGATACAGTGGCGTCCCGGCTTCCAGGGTGAGGGTCTCCCAGGTCTGGTAGCCGAACGGGGCCGCGTTCAACCCCTTTGTGAGGAGGCTGTCCAGGACCGCGTCTGCGGTGGCCGCCCGGGTGATGACCTCGTATCCCTCCTGGCCGGGGCGGTCGTCGGTGCGGACGACGATGACGCCGTCCCCGTCGATCTGACCGCGGACGAACGAGAGCGGGTCTGCCGGGGCGGCGGCGCCGTTCAGGACGCTGGCGACCTTCTCCGTGGCGGCGGGGCCGTACACGCCGAACACGCCGAGGTCAGTGGTGACGGAATCGATACTGACGTCCCGTCGCACCCGGTGGTCCCGCCACGTGGTGGCCACGGTGTCGCCGGTGCCTGGCGGGAGGAACACCAGTAGGCGATCGGGGGTGCTGTAGGCGTACAGGTCCGCGACGGTGTGGCCGTCCGGGTCGAGGACGAGGGCGTAGGTCCCGACCCCGTCCGTGGGGGTGACCGGGTTGGTTACGGCGGCGTCGACGAATTCCTGGCGGTCGGGCCCACCGAGTTCGAGGACGTCGTAGGCCATCTCGATGACACCGACACCGTTCCTGACCGCGCGGTGTGCGGTCGCGGGACGCCCGTACTGTGCGGGGACCTCGCGGCCGCCGCGGCGCCGGAACTGGGCGCCGTGGTCGGCGTGCCGGGCCCGCGTGGTCGGTGTCACAGTCCCAACCGGTCCCGGAGCTGGTCGATGAACGATGGTTCAGGTTCGGGTTCCTCGCCCGTCGGGACCACGTTCTCGTCGACCGTGATGAGGGTGCGGTTGCCCTCCTCGGTCGCAGCGATCAGGTCGTCTCGCTTGAGGTTGCCGAGGGCTTCCTCGAGGTCGTCGATGTCGATGTCGGCGTGCGCCCGCAGTTCCAGGACCGTCATCCCCTCCTCGTTCCGGTCGACGAGCGCATCGAGTACCGCGACCTCGGTGTCGGGTCGGTCGCGGAACTCCGCTCGTGCCTTCATACCTTGGGGTACGTGCCGACCCGTTTTATCCGTGTCCCCCACGCCACCCCTCCCGGGGATGACCACCGGCGAGGATGGGGTTCAGGGGACCGTGACAGCGTAGCTGGGATGTCTCGAATCCGAGCAGTGGGGAGCGGTTCCGAGCGGTAGTCTTTTGCCGGTCGCCGGGCGAATTCGTTGCCGATGGGACTCAGGTGTTCGTTACTCGGCCACGACTTCGGCCCCCCAGAGACGGAACGCGACCGCGAGGAACGCGGCGACGAGGTGATTATCACCATCCGAGAACTCCAGGTGTGTACCCGGTGTGGCGCCGAACAGGTGACAAGTGAGAGTACGGAGGTCCGGCCGGTGCGACCGGCACCGGACAGCGTCACCGAGCATGAGGAGCCAGCAACCGAAGACGAGGCCGAGGACACCACCCACCCCGCTGCCTCGGAAGACGGGCCCGACCCGGACGTCGAGGACGACGCGGTGATCCTCGAGGACGACCCGGCAGACACCCCCGATCGGGGTCGGGGACAGTGGCCGGATGCCGAGGACACCAGGGTCGAAGACGAGGCCCAAGGTGAGCCCGAGGCCATGGAGGCCGAGCCGGCCGACACCGAGGAGTCCTCGACAGACGAGTCGCCAGCGGAGGCCGACGCGGCGGCCGACGAGCAGGCCACCGAGACCGACGAGGCGGGTGGGGACTGGCCGGATCCGGGTCGAGGCGACGACGAGGGGTTCGACGCCACCGCCCCCGACGCGCCGGACGAGGAAGAGGAGTACGTGGAGGCCCCGGACGAACCCGCGGACACGGGGTTTGTCTCCCCGTCCGAGGAGACGGTCAGTGTCGAGGAGGCCGACGCGGTGTTCGTCTGTCCGTCGTGTGCCTTCGAACAGCCGGTAGCCGGGTCCTCACTCCGGAGTGGCGACATCTGCCCGTCGTGTAAGAAGGGCTATCTCACCGAACAGTCGCCATGACCCGTAACCGTCAAACCGTCCGGCCACCCATCCCCGTTGCATGAAGGAGTACAAGATGGGTCGGGGGGAGTATCTCGAGGACCGGATCCCGGATCTTCGGGCGAAAGTCGAGGAGTACTTCGGGCCGGTGACCGGTACCGAGACCGTCGACGGACAGGAACTCTACGTCGTCGAGGACCCGGTGAATCCCGTGTTCGAGCGCGTGCTCGTCGGGGCGGCGTCCTACGAGGGGAAAAAGGACCGGTTGGCCGTCGAGTTCGTCGAGCGGCCGGCCGAGGAGGTCATCGCGGCGGGGCAGGCCGATGCCGCGGCTGACGCGGTCGATGCGAAAAACGACTTCCTGAAGGAGGCGACGGGGCGGGACGCGAAATCACGGCGGGACTCGATGAAACGAGCGGTCGAGGACGACCCCGACCACGACGTCACCTGACTGGCAGTCAGCGATTGAGTTTCTCGCGACTGATCTTGACGCCGGCGGGGGTGACGATGAGTTGGTCGTCGCCTTTCTGGACGATGTCGCCGTCGACCTCGCGGGCGACCTGGCGGAGTTCGTCGACGATGTGTTCGACGGTGCGGTCCTCGGTGCGGAGCCGGGTGATGTCGGCGATGACGAGGTCGCCGTCGTAGACGGCGTCCTTGATGGCGATGACGTCCTGTTGACCGTCGATCTCGGCGACGTGGACCTGGAGAGCCGCTTCTGGCGCGTCGACGGCGAGGTCCCCGGCGTCGATCTCCTGGTAATCCTCGACAGACCGGGAGCGTCCGCCGAGAATCTTCTCCATGAATCCCATGTCCATGACCGGGGTTGGCGGCTGTATAGTTCTTGCGTCAGACACCCGTCCCGGACGGTGTCCGGGCGGCTCAGCTATTTGAAGGGGGCGCGTGGAGTGGCGTTCGTGACCTTCAGTATCTGTGTCCGGGAGACCGAGACCGACGAAGACGGGGAGACGCAGTATCGGTTCGGGGTGGCGGTGACGACGCGGCTGCCTGGCGTGGGGACGTTGTGCCCGTTCGTCAACGAGTACGGGGCGGTCGCGACCCAGAGTCGGGTGAACGTCGACCTGGGGCGGGATGGGGTCCGGTACCTCGAGGAGGGGTTGGCCGTCGAGGACGCCTTGGAGGCGTTGTTGAACGCCGACGACAACGCCGTCGAACGCCAGTTACACGGCGTAGATCGGGACGGGTCGTTCGTCTTCTCTGGCGAGGAGTGTCAACCGTGGTTCGGCCATCGGGAGGAGGGCGCGTTCACCGTGGCGGGGAATCTGTTGACGGGGCAGGCGGTCATCGATGCGGTCGCGGAGAGCTATGCGGACAGCGATCCCGAGGAGCCGTTGGCGGTGCGGTTGATCGACGCCTTGGGGGCGGGCCACGCCGAGGGCGGCGATAAGCGCGAGGCGTTACACGTCCAGAGTGCGGCCCTCAAGATCGCCGAGACCGTCGAGCGGGAGGCGCCGACGTTCCACCACGATCTGCGGGTGGATGCGACGGAAACACCGGTCGCGGATCTCCGAGAGACCTACCGGATGGCGACCGAGGAGTATCGGCGGGGTGCAGAACGCTACGAGGCCGACGAGGCGTCCGAGGCCGAGGATTAGGTCTGGCTGGCGTTGAAGCTGCGGTCACACCGCAGGCAGTAGTACTCCGCCTGGGGACCGGCGTGGGGCGTGGCGGTCGTGTCCTCGGAGTCACAATGTGGGCAGTTGGGGATGTACACGCGTGCGGCCATAGCTTATTCCAGTACAGCTTGAAATGGAATAAAGGTTGTGGGGTTAGACGCTGAGCGTGTAGAGGTCGTCGCCGACGTGATGGATCGAGGCCACCACCCGGCCCTCCTCGCCCAGCATCTCGGACCCGTGGACCAGTGCCTCGCCGATGGCCAAGGCCTTCTCGTGGGTCTCCTCGCAGATCACGACCAGGTCACCGGCCGCGATCGTGGCGTCGGCCTCGACGATGCCGGGCCGCATCACGTCGGCACCGTCACTGACGAACGACACCGCCCCGGCATCGACCGTGACGACGTGGTCGGACGGCGGATAGGCGTTGGCGCCCCGCACCGTCAGGAACGGGCGGCGGTCGCCGTCGGTCTCGTAGTAACACGCCAGTGGGTCCCCGTCGAGCAACACGAGATCGAAGGCGGAGTCTTCCAGTTCGACGAGTTCGTACTGATCGGCTGCCACCGTCACCCCCAGTTCTGATTCGAGGGTGGTCTCTAGGGTCGAGACCGCATCACTCCGGAGGTGGTGCCGCGATGCAACGTCCATACCCCCGGTGGGAGGCCCACCGAGATAAGGGTAGGCCCGCGGCGTCTGACGGAAGGCTGCCAAACGGTCAAGTGCCCCCGTCACTTGGTCACATGCATGGTGCTGAACGACGGTCGCACCGTCGCCTGCATCGCCTGCGGGGCCGAGGTCCCGCGGGAAGACGCCCGCGAGTACGACAAGGAGGGCGAACGATGGGACCGTCGTGGCAAATCCTTCGAGTACCTCTGCAAACCCTGTTATCAGGAGCTCTCGAAGGCCGACCGTGAGGACCTGGAGTCCCGGTTGGTGGCCGCCGGTGCCGGCACCCAGACCCGGGAGGAGTTCCTCGCCCGGTACTTCGAGACTGTCGACGAGCGCAACAGCCCCCAGGAGTGACCGCGACGACACCCCTAACTGCCCCGGAATCCATGTCCGGGCCATGAGCGAGGAGCAGGCGGCTGCCGGCACCGCAGAAGGGCAAGGCCCCGTCGAGGTGACGCCGGAGGTCGCCGAGACACTGGAGACCAAGCGAGACGCTCTCCTCGAGAAGTTCGAGATCAACGACGAGTTCCCGCCCGCCGTCCTCGAGGAGGCCGACGCCCGCACCGAGGACGTCACCGCCGAGATCCAGGCCGAACTCGAGGACCGTCGGGACCTCCGTGAGTTGACCGCCTGGACGACCGACCCGGTCGACGCCCAGGACTTCGACGACGCTCTCTCCGTGGAGGCCGACGACGAGGAGTACCACCTCTGGGTGCACATCGCCGACGTTACCCACTACGTCCAACCCGGGACGGCGATGTGGGAGGAGGCCCTCGCCCGCGGGAACACCACCTACCTCCCCGGTTACACGGTCCACATGCTGCCGCCGATCCTCGCCGAGACGGTGTGTTCGTTGGTTCCCGGGGAGGACCGACTCGCCCACACCGTCGAGATGCGCATCGACAAGGAGACGCTGTCCTTCGAGGAGGTCGACATCTACAAGTCCGTCGTGGTCAGTGACGAGCGGCTCACCTACACCGAGTGCGAACGGCGTCTCGACGATGACGATGCCCCCCTCCACGATGAGAGTGTGCTGGCCTACGAGATCGCCGACCGGCTCCACGAACAGCGCAAGGAAGACGGGTCCCTCGTGTTGAACCCGCGCCGGGATCGTGCCCACACGATCATCGAGGAGGCGATGTTGAAGGCGAACAAGGCGGTGACCCACGAGCTGATGTGGGGTCGGGGGGTCGAGGCGATGTACCGGGTCCATCCCCAACCGACGCCAGACGAGTGGGACGAGGCCCTCCGGGAGATCCAGGAGCTCGATGGGGTGTCGATCCCGGGTGGGGCCTGGGACGACCCGCGGAAGGCGGTGAACGCGACCCTCGAACAGGCACCGGATCGCCAACTCGGGAAGATCCAACGCGCGGTGATGCGGGTGATGCCACGCGCCCGGTACATGGCCGATCCGTTCGGCGGCCACCACGCGTTGAACTTCGAGATCTATGGGCACTTCACCTCGCCCATCCGCCGGATGTCCGATCTGGTGAACCACTGGATCGTGGACACCAACGACATCCCCGCGGACTTGGACTCGCTGTGTTCGGCTGCCTCCGAGAAGCAAAAGCGGGCCGAACAGTGTGAACGCGAGTACAAGCAAGCGCTCCAGGACCTGGGGATCGATCCCGACGCCGTCACCAGTCGCGGACTCCGGGTCGTCGAGGAGGACGAGGAGGCGTCGGCCTGACCGTCAGAACAGGCCGGTGATGAAGCCCAGGCCCATGAGGATGAGCACGACCGCCGAGAACACGGGGAGGTATGGTGTGTACTGTTTGACCCTGTCCTCGTAGCTGTGGTAGCCGGCGATGAGCAGCATCGTCAACCCGACGATGCCGACGATGACGGTGATCGCGTAGGCACTCATCAGTTCCAGGCAGTAGTTCGACCCGGCACACAACGCGATGATCTCGAACTCCTCTTCGTGGGCGAATCCGAGGACGAACGCGAACCAGGCGATCCCCCACAAGCCACGGTCGGCGGCCTCGTCCAGGTCGCCATGCGAGTGTGAGTGACCGCCGACGAACGGGAGTGCCGAGCGCAGCTTCGAGAGAAGCCCGCCGCCCGACCCGCCGTGGTCGTTGTCAGGGGTATGGTCGTGTTCCCCGTGATCGTGGCCGTGGTCGTGTTCCCCGTGATCATGGCCGTTCCCGCTCTCACTGTGGTCGTGGGAGTGGCCGCCACCGAGGTACTCCCGCACTCCCAAGGCGATCAGGAGGACGCCAGCGACCAGACTCACGGGACCACCGACCTGGAGGTCGGTGATGCCCACGAGGTTGAACCCCTCGATGAGCGTGATGGGTTCGTTGATCTGGGTGAGTTGGAAGTAGCTTTTCGCATAGAAGAACACGGCCACCATCGCGAGGCTGCTGATCAGGTGACCGACGCCGAGGATGAAACTCGCGAGAAAGCCATAGACCCACTTGTTCGCCTTGTCCAGGGCATACGATGCGGCCACCGGCCACCCGTGCCCCGGTTCGATCCCGTGCACTGCCCCGAGCGCCACCGCCCCGAGCACCAACCCGTAGACATCCGTCTGGACCATCGGCTATCAGGCAGGGGAATCCAGCCTAAAGGGGTTGTTATGACCGACGTCCCGGATTCGTAATAACGACGGTTAAGACCGTGGGTCGACTAGGCGTGTGGCATGCGAACGAGTCTGAACATCCCCCGGGAGGTGTTGGAGTCCTTCGACGACACCTGGCAGGAACAGGGCCTCGAATCCCGGTCCCGGGCGGGACGGGAGGCGATCCACGAGTACATCGAGCGACACACCTCCCTCAAAGAGATCGACGGCGAGGTCATCGCGACGATCTCGTTCAACTACGAACACACCCTCGGCATCGGTGAGTTACACGAGGTCCAACACGAGTACGGCGACGTCATCCGGACCACCCATCACATGCATCAAGGCGACTGGTGTCTGGAGACCATCTTCTGTTCCGGGGCCGCAGAACAGATCCGTGAACTGGTGTACGAACTCCGGGACTTCGACGCCGTCGATCGCGTGAACATCACGTTCCAGCAACCCGTGGCCGCCGGCGCCGACCTCCTGGGCCCCGAGGACGAGCAGTGACCCCGTGGGTCAGGCGGTGTCCGGCGGCTCCTCGAACTCGTAGGGCCAGTCACCGACGATTTTCATACCCTCGACCTTCCCCTCGCGGGCGAACGACCGTGCGACGTCGGCCGGGCTCCGGTGTGGGACCTCGACACTGTCCCGGGCGAGATCGACCAGTAATTCGGTGAGGAGGATGGCTTGCTCGCGGAGGTTGCGGGGTTCGAGTTTATCCAGGGTATCGGCCTCGGTGTGACCATAGCCCCGTCCCTCGGTGTCGCGGTACCCGGAGACGAAGTACCCCGGGACCCCCCACCGGACGAGTGGCCACTGGCCTCCCGGAACCCCTCGCTGGAGAGGATGCGGATGGGATGGTCGAATCGGTCGCTCACCCGCTGGAGGGCGGCCTCGAGTTCCTCGAAGGTGTGGGTGTAGGCCTGCAGGGTCCGTCCACCGACGACGCCGTCGCAGTGACGATCGCCTTGATCTCGGCTTCGTCGGTGACGCTGTCGTGGTACTCGGAGCCACAGAGCCCGACCTCCTCGGCGCCGAACGCGATGAACTCGACACGGGTCTGCAGGTCGGCTTCCCGCATGGCCAGGGCCTTCGCGACCTCGACGAGCATCGCGGTCCCCGCACCGTTGTCGGCGGCCCCTTCCGAGATGTCGTGGCCGTCGACGTGGCTCGTGAGGAGGACGCGGTCGGCGGTCTCGGGGCCGAGTTCGGCGTGGACATTCTGGCTCGTGGCGTCGTCGATGTCGGCATCGACTGCCAGATCGACGGTGTCGCCCTCGTACTTCCGTGAGAGGCGACGCCCCGCCTCCTTGCTGACGCCGACGGCCGGGATCTCACCGATCGGGGCGCCCGGGCGGCCAACACTCCCGGTGGGCGCGAGACAGCCCTCGACGTGGTTCCGGAACACGAACCCTGCGGCGCCGTGTTCGACGGCGTAGTAGTACTTCTCCCGGCGGTGGGGGAACCGATCGTAGGTCGGTGGGGCATTCGATGCAACCATCACGATGTCGTCGGTGACGTCGACGGCCTCGAAGTCCTCGGCGACGCCGTAGCCGAGGTCGACGAGTTCGCCGGAGGCCTCGGCGGCGGGACTGCGGGGGAGTGCGATGCACTCGACGGCTTCCGCGTCGTCCCGGGGGCCGAGGGAGCTCTGTCCACGGTCCCAGCCTTGGAGGTCGAAGCCCTCGAGCCGGGCGTTTCTGGCACCCACCTCGGCCAGGGCGGCCCGGGTCGCCGCCGCCCCCTCGCGTTCGCCTGCGGTGCCCGCCATCCGGTTCCCGATGTCGACGAGGGTCTCGAGATGGGTCCAGCCGGCGTCACTCCGGAACGTCGCACCGATCCAGTCGGTCATACCCCCACCACCCACCGGGAGGTCCTGTATCCTGTTATTACGATGGCGCACAATCGTACTAAGTAGCTATTTGGGAGCGACCGGCGACGCCACACCGTAGCATGGGTGAGACCGACGACACCGACCGACTCCCCACGGTCGAACAGTTCGCTGACGGCGTCGAAATCGTCGAGGACGTCACCGACCAACCCGGGATCGAGACCCTCGAGGGCCGGATCGGATTGCTGGTCCAGGGCGAGGACGTCCAGAGCCACTACATCGCCATGCCCCCGGGAATGTACACCCCGGAGCATGCCCACGAGACCGAGTCGATCATCTTCACCCTCGAGGGCCCATGGGTGCTGTGTGCAGGTGGGGACCGACGGGTGATGGAGGCAGGGGACTTGTTCTGGTTCGGGCCGGGGGTCCCGACCGGCTACGAGATGCCCCACACTTCGCGTCCGAGGCGGTCATCCTCATCTTCAAAGGCGAACGGACGGATGGCTCCCGAGAGGGGTTCATCGAGTACGTGACCGAGGAGATGAACCCCCACCTCGAAGCTGAACGCGAGGAGGGAACCCCCTTCACCTTCGATGCCCTTCCCGAGGACCATCCGGCAGTCGAGTTCGCGACCGACATCGAGGAACCGTGACCGAGGACGCTTACGATGCGTTCACAGCCTACACCGAACAGATCCTGAATCTGAGTCACGCATCCAGGATCCTCGACTGGGACCAACAGGTGATGATGCCACCCGGGGGTACCACCGCACGCGCCAGCCAACTCGCCGCCCTCTCGCGGGCCGAACACGACCGGCTCCGCGACGACGAACTCGCGAACCTCCTCGATGCGGTCGCCGACCAGGAGTTGACCCCGGTCCAGGCGGCGAACGTCCGGGAGATGCGGCGCCGCCACGAGCGGGCGGTCCGGGTGCCCAGTGCCCTCGTCGAACGAACCCGAGCGGCGCGCAGTGATGCCTACGATCGGTGGCGTGCCGCCAAGGAGGCCGACGAGTTCGACCGGTTCGCGCCCGTCCTCGAGGAGCTCGTCGCCCTGCGCCGTGAGTACGCCGACCACATCGACCCCGACCGTGACCCCTACCAGCTGCTCTACGAGGAGTTCGAGCCGTACATCCCCTACGAGACCGCGGTCGAGATCCTCTCGACGCTCAGAGAGGAGCTCCCACCGTTGATCGAGGCCATCCGAGCGAGTGACACCGCACCCAGCGGCGATGCCTTCAGTGGGTCGGTCCCGGTCGCCGACCAGGAAGCGTTCGTCCGGGCGGCCCTCACCGAACTCGGGTTCGACTGGGACCGTGGCCGGCTCGACACCTCGGACCATCCATTCCAGCGTGGATCCCCATTTGATGCCCGGCTCACGACCCGGTTCGACGAGGACGATCTCCTCGACGGGTTGACGAGTGCCATCCACGAGTTCGGCCACGCGTTGTACGTCCAACAGCTGCCCGAGGACCAGTACGGGATGCCGGTGGGGGAGGCCCGGGATATGGTCATCCACGAATCCCAGTCACGGTTCTGGGAGAACCACGTCGCCCGGTCGCGGGCGTTCTGGGAGACGATTCTCCCCCTCGCACGTGAGCACGTCCCGGCACTCGAGGGGGTCTCGGCGGCCGAAGCCTACCGCAGTGCGAACGTCGTCGCCCCGGACACGCCCATCCGAACCGCGGCTGATGAGGTCTCCTACCATCTCCACATCGTCGTCCGCTTCGAGATCGAACGAGCGCTCATCCGTGGCGACCTCGAGGTCGAGGACGTCCCCGATGTCTGGGACGCGAAGATGGATGAGTATCTCGGCGTGACCGCGGACAACCACGGCGAGGGCGTCCTCCAGGACGTCCACTGGAGCAATGCCACGTTCGGGTACTTCCCGACGTACTCACTCGGCAGTGTGGCAGCCGCCCAGTTCCGGACGGCCTTCGAGGAGGCAGTTGCCCCGATGGAGGTGGTCATCCGGGAGGACGGGTTCACACCGATCGCGGACTGGTTGGAAGCGCACGTCCATCGGTACGGCAAGCAGTTACGGACCGACGACCTCGTCGAGGAGGTCACGGGACGTCCGCTCAGTGCCGCCCCGATGCTGGACTGCTTCCACAGGAAGTACGGTGGGTTGTACGATCTCGAGGAGTGAACGCGATCGACGACGATCGGTCACCGCAGTCGACGGTTCGAGGGGGCCGTCTCAGAGGTCGTACAGGGATTCGTACTTCTCGGTGACGTACTCGAGGAAGTAGTCGGCGGTGTAGTCCTCGCCGGTCGCTTCCTCGATGAGGGCCGGCGTGGTGTATCGGGCGCCGTGGTCGTGGATGTGCTCCCGGAGCCAGGTCCCGAGGGCCTCGAAGTCGCCGTCGGTGATCTGGTCGTCGAGGTCGGGGATGTCCTGGCGGACGTGGTGGTCGAGTTGGGCGGCCAGCACCGATCCCAGGGAGTACGTCGGGAAGTATCCGATCGACCCTTGGCTCCAGTGGATGTCCTGGAGGCAGCCGACGGTGTCGGTCTCGGGACGGATACCGAGGTACTGTTCGTACTTGTCGTTCCAGACCTCGGGCACGTCTTCGACCGCCAGGTCGCCGTTGATGAGGTCGCGTTCGATCTCGAACCGCACCACGATGTGCATGTGGTAGGTGAGTTCGTCGGCCTCGACCCGGATGAGGTTGTCCTCGTGGACGGTGTTTGCGGCCTCGTAGAAGTCCTGGACGGTGGCGTCATCGAGCCCGTCGAAGTTCGCCGTCATGTCCGGGGCGATGAGTTCCCAGAACGGTTTGGAGCGGCCGACGTGGTTCTCCCAGAGCCGGCTCTGGGACTCGTGGACGGTCAACCCCATCGGCGACCCGAGCGGCGACCCGAACTCCTCGCGGGGCAGGCCGAGCCCGTAGTAGGCGTGCCCGAACTCGTGGATGGTCGCCATCAGGGCGCCCAGCGGGTCGTCTTCCTTGAACCGGGTGGTGATGCGGGTGTCGAAGGGGTTGCCGCTCGTGAAGGGGTGTGAGGACGTGTCCAGTCGCCCGTGTTCCCAGTCGAAGCCCAGTCGGTCGAGGACGTCCCGGGAGAAGTTCTCCTGGGCGTCTTCGGGGTAGGTCAGGTCGTCGAAGGGCGTGGCCAGCCTGGCGTCGCTTTCCCGGATGGCATCGATCAACGGCGGGAGTTCCTCGCGGAGCCGGCCCAGGACGCGTTCGGCGGTCTCCAGGGGGAGGTAGGGTTCATAGCCCTCGTACAGGACCGCGTAGGGATCGCGGTCGGGGTCGATGTGGTTGGCGTACTCACGGTTCAACTCGACCTGTTCTTCGAGTTTCGGGGCGAAGGTCTCGAAGTCGTCCTCTGCCTTGGCGTCCTCCCAGACCTCGACGGCCTCCGAGGAGAGTTCGGACATGCGTTCGACCAGGTCCTGGGGGACGCTGGCGGCCCGATCGTACTCGCGACGGATCTCCCGAACGGCAGCGGCCTGTGCGTCGGTCAGGTCCGCGGCCTCGCAGTCGTCGATGAGTTCGCCCATCTCCTCGTCGGTGAGGAGTTCGTGTCGCAACCCGCTGAGGGCTGACATCTGCTTCGAGCGGGCGGGGGTGCCGCCGTCGGGCATGGTGACGCGTTGGTCCCAGCCGAGGACGCCGGCTGCACTCCCGAGGTAGGCGAGTCGTTCGTACCGGTCGAGGAGGTCGATGTACGGTTCCGGGGCGTCGTCGACGGTCGCGGACGGCATATCTGAAAGCACGGCGTCGCCGGGGTTTCAAGCCTGTTATTCCGATGCGAGCCCGGTGGGCGGCCACCCGTCGGCGAGGTCGCGGTAGAGCTGATAGCACCGGTCGAGGACCGCGATGGCGACGCTCTCGTCGTCGGTGTGGGCCTCGCCCGGTTCGGCGGGACCACACACCAGACAGGTGGTGCCGGCCTGGGCGAGCCAGCCCGCGTCGGTGGCGTGGGGTTTCGTGACCTGTTCAGGGACCGTGTCTTGGACCGTCGTGGCGATCTCACGGACCGCGTCCGCGTAGCCCGGGTCGTCACAGGCCATCGGTGGGAGGTCCTGGTCGACCGTCCAGTCGACGCCGGCGGCTGTCGCGACGGCCTCGAGGTCGGCGCGGGCGTCCGGGACGGTGCGTTCGTCGATGGTGATCGTACACGTATCGGGGATGACGTTCCAGGCGGTCCCGCCGTCGATCTCGGTGACGGTGACGGTGCCGGTGAGCTCGTGGCCCAGGACCGTCGCTGTCGGTGCGTCCAGGTCCCTGACCCCCGCGATCGCGTCGCAGGCGTGGTAGATGGCGTTGTCACCGTGCTCGGGTTCGCTGGCGTGGGCCGCTTCGCCGGGGGCGGTGAGGGTGCTGGCGCGTCGGCCGCGGTGGGCGACGACGACGTCGGTCAGGCCGGGCGCGGAGTAGCCGGTCGAGCCCTCGCCGACGATGGCATAGGCCGGCTCGAACCCGTCCTCGATGGCGGCGCGGGCGCCCTCGCCACCGATCTCCTCGCCGACGAAGGACGCGAACACCAGTGCGGCGTCGGGGTCGGCGTCCCGGAAGGCAACCGCCATCGCGGCCACGGCGCCTTTCATGTCCGCGGTCCCCCGGCCGTAGAAGCGGCCATCTCGTTCCGTGAACGTGTGCTCCCCGTCGGCGACCTGACCGGTGGCCGGTGGGACGACGTCGTGGTGGCCGATCAGCGCCAGACTCGGCGAGTCACCTGCTCGGCGTGCGATGACGTTCCCGGTCGCATCGCGGGTGACCGCCGCGTCGGTCTCGGTTCGGAGCCACCGTTCGAGCCGGTCCCCGGCCACGGTCTCTGCGTCGGCCTCGGGGACCGCGACCAGTTCACGGGTCAACGCGTTGACGGCGTCCATACGGGGGTCCCAGCCCGGCTCCTCCATAGTCCTTCGCCGTCAACCTGACACCCTTATGGGTACCGCGACCGAACCGGCATCCATGAACGTTGTCCCGGACACGAGCGTCATCGTCGACGGTCGCGTGTCCGATGGCGTCACGACCGGTCGGTTCGCCGACGCCACCGTCTACGTGCCGGAGGCCGTCGTCGCAGAACTCGAAGGCCAGGCCAACCGCGGGTTCGACAGCGGGTGGGACGGCCTCGACGAGCTCCAGGCGTTGGCGGATCTCGCCGACGAGGGCTCGATCACGCTGGAGTACGTGGGGACGCGACCGGCGGGCGACGCTGTCGATGCGGCCGCCGAGGGCGAACTCGACGCAGTCATCCGGGACGTCGCGGCGGAGTACGACGCGTCCCTCGTGACCAGTGACGTCGTCCAGGCGCGGGTCGCAGAGGCAAAGGGCATCGAGGTCGCGTTCATCGAGGCCCGCGATCGCAGTACGGAACACCTAGCGATCGAGGACTACTTCGACGAGGGGACGATGAGCGTCCACCTCAAGGAGGGGGCTCGCCCGATGGCCAAGCGGGGGAGTGTCGGTGATGTCCGGTACGAACCCCTCGCCGACGATCGCCTCGACCACGAGACGATGCGGCGGTACGCCGACGAGATCCTGGCGGCCGCCCGGGAACGGGACACCGGCACCGTCGAACTCGACGAACCGGGGATGCGGATCGTCCAGATCCGCGCCTACCGCATCGCGGTCGCGGAACCACCGTTCAGCGACGGGTTGGAGGTGACGGCCGTCCGCCCGATCGCGGTCACTGACCTCGAGGACTACACCCACCACGAGGCGTTGCGGGAGCGGTTCCTCGAACGCGATCGCGGCATCCTGATCGCGGGGGCCCCGGGCGCCGGGAAGTCGACGTTCGCCCAGGCCGTCGCGAACTTCCTGGAGGATTCGGACTACGTGGTCAAGACCATGGAGAAACCACGGGATCTCCAGGTCGAGGAGGAGATCACCCAGTACACCGAACTCGACGGGTCGATGGCCAAGACCGCCGACGCCCTGTTGATGGTGCGGCCCGATTACACGGTCTACGACGAGGTGCGCAAGACCGAGGACTTCGAGGTGTTCGCCGATATGCGGTTGGCGGGAGTCGGGATGCTCGGGGTCGTCCACGCGACCCGGGCGATCGATGCATTACAGCGGTTGGTCGGCCGCGTCGAACTCGGGATGATCCCCCAGGTCGTCGACACCGTCGTCTACATCGATGCCGGTGACGTCGACACCATCTACGACGTGGTCACGGAGGTGAAGGTCCCCGAAGGTCTCGTCGAGGAGGACCTCGCCCGACCCGTGATCCAGGTCCGGGACTTCGAGACGGGGGCCCCCGAGTACGAGATCTACACGTTCAACCGCCAGGTCGTCACCGTGCCCATCGGTGACGGCGAGGAGACGCGGTCAGGCGTCGACGCGTTGGCGGGCCAGGAGATCGAGCGAGAGATCCAGTCGCTGGTCCAGGGGCCGGTCTCCGTGGAGGTGACCGGGCCGAACACCGCGACGGTGTATGTCCCGGAAGCCGACATCTCCTATGTCATCGGGAAGGGTGGTGGCCGCATCACCCAGATCGAGGACCGGCTCGGCGTTGACATCGACGTCCGCACCCACGACGACCGCCCGTCGACACCGGACACCCAGCCGTCGGCCGGCGATGGACACGCCGGTGAGGTGGTGACCCCCGAGGTCACCGGGAAACACGTCGTCATCCCCTACGCCGACGACCATGCCGGCGAGACCGTCGAGGTCCGGGCCGGTGGGGAGTACCTCTTCACTGCGACCGTCGGCCGCGACGGCGAAATCCAGGTCTCCCGGGGGAGTGCGATCGCCGACGAGCTCGAGCGGGCGATCGACCACGGCACTCCGATCACGGTCGTCCCGAACTGAGCGGGGTCAGTCGGCGTCGGCTTCCGCCTCGGCGCAGGTGTCCTGGTCGGTGACGAGCTGGTAGAGGCTCTGGCGGGCGTCGGCGAAGTAGATGTCCTCTTCGATGACCCCGCGGTCGGCGAGCCGTTCCAGTGCGTACCGGACGGTCCGGGCCGACAGCATCGATTCCTCGACGAGTTGTTTCTGGGTCATCGGCCCGTCGTACTCCAGGACCTTGTAGACGAGTTTCGCGCTCGGCGGGAGGTCGTCGAGCTGCTCCATCATTACGAATCGAAACGCCGATGGCTCATAAATATGCCGACCCGTGCCACGTCACGGCATCGCACACGCCGCGGTGGAAGGCGAACTCCTTTTCACGGGGCGGCGCCGACACGCCTGCATGGCCGAGACTGCCGACGCTGCGGGGCTCACTGGACACGCCCGGAGCATCGCGGTCACCGCCACCGCGACACTCATGGGTGTCGTCGGCGGGGTCGTGTCCGCCGAGGTCGCGGCGTCTGCCACCGACCGAATCTCTCTGGGGGTGTTCCTGGGAGCGGTGCTGGTCGCCTACGTGGTGATGCGGGTGGTCGGGGTCGACATCACGGAGTTCTCCATGAAGGACAACGCTTACGTGACGTTCATGACCTTCGCCCTGTGGTTCATCACGTTCAGCATCCTCTTGACCGGACTCTGATATGGCCGAAGACAGCATCGCTGTCGTGGACCTCGATCGGTGTCAACCCGATCGGTGCAACTACGAGTGTGCGAACTTCTGCCCGCCGAACCGCGCCGGCAAGGAGTGTATCACCCAACGCGGCGAGGACACCGAGGAGGGGGACCCCGACCAAATCCGGATCAGCGAGGAGATCTGCCTGGGTGAGAGCTGTGGGATCTGTGTCACGAAATGCCCGTTCGACGCCATCGAGATCGTCAACCTCCCACAGGAACTCGACGAGGACCCCGCCCACCGGTACGGGGAGAACAAGTTCGCCCTCTACGGGTTGCCGGTCCCCGAACGCGGGACCGTCACCGGTGTCCTGGGCCCGAACGGCATCGGGAAGTCCACTGCGGTCCGTGGCCTCGCCGGCGAGATCGTCCCGAACCTCGGCCGGTACGATGACCCCCCGGAGTGGGGTGCGGTCATCGACGCCTACCGGGGGACAGGGCTGCAACCGTACCTCGAGGCGTTGGAGGCCGACGAGATCAGCGTCGCGCGCAAACCCCAGTACGTCGACCAGATCCCCCGCCAGTTCGATGGCACAACCGCAGACCTCCTGGACCGGACCGACGAACGCGGCGTCCTCGATGCGATCGTCGACCGCCTCTCGCTGGGTCCCATCGTCGACCAGCGCATCGACGCGTTGTCCGGCGGCGAGTTACAGCGGGTGGCATTGGCGGCGACGCTCGCGCGGGATGCAGACTTCTACTTCGTCGACGAACTGACGCCGTACCTCGACATCGGCCAGCGCATGACCGCCGCGCGCCTGGTCCAGGACCTCGCCGAGGACGAGGACCGGGCCGTGATGGTCGTCGAACACGACCTCGCGGTCCTGGACCTCCTCGCGGACGTCATCCACGTTGGGTACGGTGAACCCGGGGCGTTCGGGGTCATTACCGGACCGAAGGCCACGCGGGTCGGCATCAACGAGTACCTGGAGGGCTACCTCTCGAACGAGAACGTCCGCATCCGAGACGAGTCGATCCAGTTCGAGACCCACGCCCCCCGAACGACACAGGGCGGCGACGTCCTCGTCGAGTACCCGGCCCTCGACCACGCATACGGGGCCGACGGGTTCGCCCTCGAGGTGGAGTCGGGGACCATCCACCGCAACGAGGTCCTTGGTGTCGTGGGCCCGAACGGCATCGGGAAATCGACGTTCGCACAGCTGTTGGCCGGCGAACTCACGCCGGACAGCGGATCTCTCGAGATGGCCCTCGACGTCGCCTACAAACCCCAGTACGTCGAAGCCGAGGACCCGATCCGGGTCGACGCGTTCCTCTCGACGATCACCGACGACGTCGGGAGTTCCTACTGGCAGACCGAGATCGCCGACCCGCTCACCCTGGACCCGTTGTTCGAACAGCAGCTCCCGGACCTCTCGGGGGGTGAACGCCAACGCGTCGCCATCGCCGCGTGTCTCTCCCAGGACGCCGACCTGTACGTCCTCGACGAACCGTCCGCCCACCTCGACGTCGAACAACGCGTCCGGGCGACCCGCGCCATCCGACGGTACGCAGAGAACAACGAGACTACTGCGATGGTCATCGACCACGACATCTACATGATCGATCTGCTCTCAGACCGGTTGCTCGTCTTCGACGGCGAACCCGCCGTCAACGGTCATGCGGCGCCCCCACAGGGTATGCGCGAGGGGATGAACGAGTTCCTCGCCAACATCGGGGTGACGTTCCGTCGCGACGAACGGTTGGGCCGTCCCCGGATCAACAAGCCGGGGTCCCGCCTCGACCGGGAGCAACGTGAGGCCGGCGAGTATTACTACGCCCCCGACGACGCGTGACCGGCACCGCCCTTAATTCGGCTTAATCGCGGCGAATCCGCGCACACGATGTGGCGTTTATACGTAGGTGTACCGCATAGGGCCACTCGATGACGCGGACCTCCCTTGCCGTCGTCGCTGCCGCATTCATCGTCGTCGCGGGGATCGCCCCGCTCGTCGCCGGAGCGACCGCCGACACGGCGACGGCGCCAGCGACGGACATCCAGCCCGGGGAACGACTTGCCGGTGTGGTCGGCGTCGAAGGCACAGACCTCCGGAGCGACCTCGAGCAACGAGCGTTGGGCCACCGGCTGGCCGCGGCGAACTCGACCGCCGCCAAAGCACGGGTCGTCGCCACGGAAGTCGATGCGCTCGAGGACCGGTTGGCGGCGTTACGTGACCGGAAAGCCACACTCACCGCCGCCCTCGAGAACGGGTCGATCACCCAGGGCGAGTACGCGACTCGGGTGGCCACCCTCATCGCCGCCGAACGAGGGGTGACGGCGCTTCTGAACAGGACCGCCGTGGCCGCCGCCGGCCTCCCGGCTGAGGTCCTGGCGGCCCACAACGTCTCCGTCGAGGCGATCCAGACGTTACGAGAGAACGCGCGGAACCTGACCGGGGCCGCCGTCGCCGCCATCGCCAAGGAGATCGCGGGGCCCCCGGCCAACGCGAGCACCGGCAACGACCGGGGATCCGACGCCCAGGTGACGGCCGCCATCACCAAGGCCGAGACCGCCATCGCGGTGGCCGAGACCAAGATCGCCCAGGCGACCAACCGAGTCGAGGACGGCAATGACGCCCTCGAATCCGCCAACGACCGGTTGGAGGAGGCTCGGGAGACCCTGGCGGAGGCGCGGGCCGCCGCAGCGGATGGAAACCGACAGAAGGCGGTCACCCTCGCTCAAGAGGCCGCGGCACTGGCCCGTGAGGCCGCCGACCTCGCCCAGGACGCCCGACCGACCGACGACGGCGAGACGACGACCACGTCCGTGCCCTGACCGGGGCGGATCCGATACGCTTTTGCACCGGGTTCCACAATCTGTTGCCGGGATGACCACCCTTCTTCGTTGACGGGTCCGCCCGTCTGGCGGCCCCGTCGCCGCCGCTCTGTCGCATCGTGGTTCGACTGGATACACCACGGAGTCTACCATGTCAGCACACGGTTCAGCGGTCGTCGCCAAACGTGGAAACACGACGCCGGTGACGACCCACGAAATCGAACGACTCGCGACCGCAGCTGGGTACGATGTCGTCAGAACCCACACACAGGCACGCCCCGAAGACGGCCAGTTCAACCTTGGTCCAGGGAAGGCAGAGACGGTGGCCGAGTCGATTGCCACCCACGACGCCGACTGTCTCGTCGTCGACAACGACCTCACGCCCACACAGACGAATGCCCTCGCGGCCCTCGCCCCCGCGGAGACGACGGTGATGGACCGATACCGCCTGGTGGTGGAGATCTTCGCAGACGGCGTCGGCGACACCCGTGCCGCCACCCAGGTCGAGTTGGCTCGACTCGAGTACGATCTCCCCCGGATCCGCGATCGGGTCGGCGCCCGCGACCACGGGTTGAGCAAACGCACCGAGAAGGGGACGCCACTCCACGACGTCGAGGACCGCATCGATACGTTACGACGCCGGTTGGCCGAGATCACCGACCGCGCGGCCGAGCGACGCGCCACGCGCCGAGAACAGGGGTTCGACCTCGTCGCACTGGCCGGGTATACCAACGCCGGGAAGTCGACGTTGCTCCACCGGTTGGCCGACGACCTGTCACTCGAGGAGTACGGCACCGGCCACGACGATCTCGACGAGACCGCCGCGATCGAAGATCGGTTGTTCCGCACCTTGGAGACCACGAGTCGCCGCGCGACGATCGCCGGGCGGCGATGTATCGTCACCGACACCGTCGGCCTGGTCGACGAACTCCCGGTCGAGTTGGTGGAGTCCTTCGACGCGACGCTCTCGGCGGCGACCGAGGCCGATCTCACCGTCGTCGTCGCCGACGTGAGCGACGAGCCCTCGACGGTGCGGCGACGACTCGAGACGTCGTTGTCGATCCTGGAGGATGCCCGCCGGACACTGGTCGTATTGAACAAGGTCGATCGAATCAGCGACGCGGACCTCGCCGCGCGGGTCGATGCGATCGACGACCTGGTCGCGGACCCGGTCCCCGTCAGCGCGACCGAGGGCAACCTCACCGCCCTCGCGTCCCGGGTGGACGCCGCACTCCCCACCCACGAGACCGAGACGGTGGAGCTCCCACAAGGCGGGGCGACCCAGCAGTTCCTCGCGTGGGTCCACGACCACGCGAGTGTCGAAGCCACCGAGTACACTGGCGAGACGGTGACGGTGACCTACACCGGCCGCCCGGAGGTCATCGCCCAGGCGCGGACCCGCTACCCCGACTGACGGGGCACCGTCGGCCGGAGGTTCAGAGCACGTCGCGTTGACAGGACCCACACAGGTGCTCTTCTTTGATGTCGACCTCGCGGACGGTCGGGGAGAAGTTCATGACACACCGGGAGTTCTCGCAGTGTTCGAGCCCGAGCGTGTGCCCGACCTCGTGGACGACCTCCTTGCGGATCCGGTCGCCGAACACCTCCGAGGATGGTTTCGCGCTGATACCCCCGTCACTGGTCGTCTGGAGCCGGTTCGTGGAGACGACACAGCCGGCGCCGTCGAGGTACGCGAGGCCGAACACGTAGTTACGTCGTCGGTAGAACAGGTCAGCGGCGGTGAGCGCGATCGCCTTCGCGCCGTTTGCGGCGTCGGTCGCGAGGTCGATGAACGCCTCGGCGCGGTACTGGTCGCGTCGAGCGTCGCGGGCGCTCTCCGGGATCTCGACCTGGTCGGTGACGAAGACATCACAGTCATAGACCGAACGCAGTGCCGACGAGGCGTCGCGTTTGACCGGCGCGGCGACGTCCCCGACCGGCACGATGTCGACCCGCATTGCGAGATTGTTAAGCCCCACCCAGCATAAACGTCCCGCCGTGCCGGTCCCTGAGCCCGCGGCGGTCGCGGCGGCGTTGCCGGCCGGCGACCGCGCCATCGAGGTCGGCGTCGGCACCCGGCCGGCGGTGGCCACCGAACTCACGACGCGGGGCGTCGAGGTTGTGGCCACGGACATCGTGGAGCGCTCGGTCCCCGCGCCGATGGGGTTCGTCATCGACGACGTCACCGACCCCGACCGGTCGGTGTACGCGGGAGCGGACCTCGTGTACGCGTTGAACTGTCCACCCGAACTCCATGCCTCGGTGTTGGCCATCGGTCGTTCGGTGGGAGCGCGGGTGCGGTTCACGACGCTGGGCGGCGACCCCCCGGCGGTGCCGACCCGACCGCGACGGGTTGCGGGGACGACGCTGTACGTGCCCCGCGACGTCGGTCGGGACCGGTCCCGACAGGGCTTTCGGGATCGGGGCGGATGCAGGGGTATGGAGGTCGAGGGTGTCGTCTTGGACCTCGACGGGGTGTTGGTCGACGTCTCCGGGTCCTATCGTCGAGCGATCGTCGAGAGCGTCGCCACCGTCTACGGGGAAACCATCGATCAGGAGGCCGTCCAGGCGTTCAAGAACGCTGGCGGGTTCAACGACGACTGGGCGCTCACCGCGGCCGCGGCGTTGTTCGTCCTCGCCAGGGACACCGGGTATGACGAGGATGTGGCGGCGTACACCGACGCCATCTCGGCGCGGGGCGGCGGCCTCGCGGCCGCCGAGGCCGTCCTCGAGGACCGGTTGTCGACGACCGCGATGACCGCGGTACGAGATCGGTGGGAGCCCGACCGGTTACGCGACGTCTTCCAGCAACGGTACCTCGGCCCGGACCTCTACCGGGAGCTCGAAGGCGGGGAGCCGACCTACGAGGGAACGGGCTACATCTGGGAGGAACCGGTCCTCGCCTCGACGGCGACGATCACGGCACTGACCGCGTCGTACCCGGTGGCGGTGTTGACGGGACGCCCCGGTGCTGAGGCGGCGATCGCCCTCGACCGCGTCGGGCTGGACCTCCCCGAGGATCGGGTGGTGACCCGGGACGATTGGGATGGCGGTAAACCCGACCCCGATGCGTTGGTCGACCTCGCCACCCGCCTCGATCTCGGGGCGGTGGCCTACGTCGGGGACACCCTCGATGACATCGAGACGGTCACGAACGCCCGTCGCGTCGACCCCGACCGCACCTACTATGGAGTCGGGGTCCTCTCTGGCGGATTGACCGGTGCAACGGGCCGCGCGGCCTTCGATCGCGTCGGCGCCGACTGTATCCTCGACTCCATCAACGACCTCCCCGCCGAACTCGACGACCCATGACAGGCCAACCAGACGACGCGGAGGACCCCGATCTCGAGGCGGTGCTCCCCGCGGACAGCGAGGTGATGCGCAACACCGTCGTGGCGTTGTTCCTCGTTGCCCTGGTGGCGTCGGCCGTCCCGGCGTTCACGCCGTTGCCCGCCGGGTACCTGTACGCGGCTGGCGTCCTCGTGGTCGGGTGGGCAGCGGTGTACCTGGTGGTCTACAAACGGGTGCAGGCCGGGTTCTCCCGGCAGCTGGCGACGCTGCGACGCCTCGTGGCCGGGGTGGCGGCGGCGTTCCTGGTGCGGGAGGTGTTCCGGGTGTTCGTCGCCATCCTGTCCGTCGACGGGATCGTACCAGCGGGCGAGGCCAACGTCGTGGTGTGGATCGCGGCCATCGCCGCGGGGATCGCTGCCGTCGTGGTCGCCGACCCCGAACGGCTCGTCTGGTTCATCGCCACCGTCTTCGTGTTGAACATCGCCATCCGGGAGATCATCCTCGCGACGGGGACCCGGCTCGTGGTGCCGGACACGGCCACCGGCCTCGCGATCTATTTCGGATTGCTGATCCCGACCGTCTCGGTGGCGTATCTCGTCGTCTACCGTGGGATCCACCGCTGGCCACTCGATCGGTTCCGGTGAGGGCGACCGGGGTTGCGTACATTTATGGCCGCGGCGACCCCCGTCGAAACCATGGAAATCGCGTTACTGGGCGGCACCGGAGACATCGGTGAAGGGTTGGCGCTCCGGTGGGCCTACCACACGAACCACGACATCGTGATCGGGTCCCGGGAGGTCGACCGGGCCCAGGCCAAAGCCCGGGAGTACGAGGCCGAACTCGACAGTCGTGGCCTCGACGCCGCCATCGGGTACGGGGAGAATGCGGACGCGGCTGGGGGTGCCGACGTGGTGGTCACGGCGGTCCCCGCCTACCACGTCCGGGACTGTGTCGAGGCCGTGGGCCCACACCTCGACCGCGAGGCGGTCCTGGTGACGCCGGCGGTCGGGTTGACCCGGGACGAGGCCGGGTGTCACTTCAACCCGCCGTCGATCGGCAGCTGTACGGAACTCGTCGCCGACGCCGCCCCCTCCCACACCCCGGTGGTCGGCGCCTACCACACGCTGGCCGCGGGTCGGCTCGCCGATCTGGACGCGGAATTGGACGTGGATACGGTGTTGCTGGGCGACGACCCGGACGCCAAGGAGACCGTCCGCCTCCTCACCGACGGAATCGACGGGGTGCGGCCACTCGACGGCGGCCCGATCGCCAACGCGGCACCCGTGGAGTCACTGACGGCGTTGTTGGTGACGTTGCCCGACTACAATCCTGACCTCGCCGACGTCGGCGTCAAGTTCCACTGATCGACGGCGGTGAATCGAGTCGGTCGAGGGCCGACCCGCGGGACGGGTCCGGTCAGGCGCCGGCCTGTTCCAGGGCGGTTTCGATCTGTTCGCGTTGGGTGACCCCGACGAACCGTTCGACGATGCCGTCGTCGTTCTCGACGACGAGGGTCGGGATCGACCGGACCTGGTACTCGTTGGCGACGTCCTGCTCCTCGTCGACGTCGATCTTCTCGAAGCTGACACGGTCGCCGTAGTCCTCTTCGAGGTCCTCCAGGATCGGGTCCTGGGTCTTGCAGGGTCCACACCAGTCAGCGTAGAAATCCTTGAGCGTGACCGTCATGCGTGCATCAACACTACGCCGTGCCCCGGGCAAAAGGGTTTCCCAGCCAGGGTTCGTCGCCGGAATCGGTCGAAAGGTTTAGGCCCGCTGCTCGCCGACCGACGCGTATGAGTGACAGCAGTGGTGGTGGGCTGATGTCGAGTGCCGGCTTGGTCCGGTACTTCGACTCCGAGAGTCAGAACGCCATCACCTTCGACCCGAAGTCGGTGCTGGCGTTCGGGTTGTTGTTCGGGGTCGGGGTCCAGGTCCTCACCCTGTTGTTCGTGTGAGTCCACCGGGAACTGTAGCCTTTTCCCGTTCCGGGCGGTACCGACGTGTATGTCGTTGACGGCGGGCGTCATCGCTGTCCAGGGCGACGTCACCGAGCACGTCGATGCCATCGAACGGGTCGCGGCCGCCCACGACGAGGCGGTGACCATCCTCGAAATCCGGGAGGCCGGCGTCGTCCCACAGTGTGACGTGGTGGCGATGCCGGGCGGGGAGTCGACGACGATCTCGCGGTTGCTCGCCCGGGAGGGGATCGCCACCGAGCTCGTGGCCCATGTCGAGGCGGACAAGCCCTTGTTAGCGACGTGTGCCGGCCTGATCGTGGCGGCGCGTGACGCCCACGACGACCGGGTCGATCCCCTGGGCATACTCGACGTCAGCGTCGACCGGAACGCCTTCGGCCGGCAGGTCGACAGCTTCGAGGCCGCCCTCGAGGTCACGGGATTGGACACGCCGTTCCCGGCGGTGTTCATCCGCGCGCCGGTCATCGACGCGGTCGGCGAGGACGTCTCGCTGCTGGCAACCTGGGAGGGGCGACCGGTCGCGGTGCGGGAGGGGTCGGTCGTGGGGACGGCGTTCCACCCGGAGCTCACGGGAGACAGCCGCATCCACGAGCTGGCGTTCTACGGTGTCGACCCGGTGACGGCGTGACGACCAGACAGGCTTTTCAGGTCCCGGCCCCTCCCACCGTGATATGAACGCGCAGATCGGTGCCGTCCGCGTGGCCGGCACGCCCGACGGCCCCGTTCCGGTCGTCGTCCTCGAGGTCGAGGGGGAGGACGACGTCGTCCCCATCTTCGTCGGGTTCGACCAGGCGGTGAGCATCGCGCGTGGCCAGGATGCCATCGACATCGGTCGGCCGCTCACCCACGACCTGTTGCTTGACGTGATCGAGGAACTCGGTGGTCGCGTCGAGCGGGTGGTCGTCTCGGAGCTGCGGGACGGGAACTTCATCGGTGACGTCCATCTCGCCACGCCGCGGGGCGAAGCCGTTGTCGACGCCCGACCCAGCGATGCCCTGGGGTTGGCTGCTCGGACCGCCGGCGTCGTCGAGGTGAGCGATGCGGTCTTCGAGGAGAGTCGCGAACCGCGGGACCGGTACGCAGACCTCCAGGACGTCCGGGAGGTCGCCGATGTCGGGGGATGAGGACATCCTCGAAGAGCTGGTCGAGGTGATCGCGTCGCGGCGGGACGCCAGTCCCGATGACTCGTACACGGCAGCGTTGTTAGCGAGCGAGGACCGGGTGCTGGAGAAGGTGGGTGAGGAGACGACCGAGTTGCTGCTCGCGGCCAAAAACGACGACGCCGACGAGATCGTCGCCGAGTGTGCCGACCTGTTCTATCACGTGTTGGTGTTGCTCGAACACCACGACGTGGAGTTCGAGGCGGTGGCGGCGGCGTTGCGGGAGCGACGCGGCTAGCCTCGCCGATCCTCTGGGGCGACGCTTGGAAGGGGCGTCTCCCCACGGATCGCGCCCCCGATCCCACCGCCGGCGACGGCGGCGAGGATGGTGATCGCTGCCCCCGTCACGACGAGGACGGGTGTCGACCGGGTGTAGATCGTCGCCATCGCGGCGACACTCGATTCGAGGACCGTGGCAAGCGAACTGTCGAACCCGATGAGGACGGCCAGCACCGTGAGGAGGGCGGCGGCGGCCACGCCGACGAGGGCCCCGTTCCGGGCGCCGTCGCTGGCGCCGCCACCGGCGAGGACGCCGGCTGCGAGGCCCCCGGCGACGCCGACCATCGCGTGGCCGACCAGTGGCACGAGCACCCCGGTGAACGAGAGGACGGCCGCAACGGCGACACCGAAGCCGATGGCCCGCCAGCTGTGCATACGACGTCGTCGGCGGGCGGCGTGGATAAGCGATTGGTTCGATCAGTCCCCGAGGACGCCGCCGAGGGCGCCGGCGATGGCGCTGTCGACCGCGAGGAGGGTGGCGGCAAACAGGGCGGCAAGCAGGACGGTGCCGCCGACGATCGGGCCCAGTGGCCCCAGGCCGACGGTGGCGACGAACGTGGTGACGATCCCGACGAGGATCGCGATGACGATGCCGCCGAGGGCACCGGCGAGCAACCCGTGCCAGGCACCCCGGGCCAGGCCACCGCCGGCGAGGTATCCGGCGACGAATCCGCCGACGAGGCCGGCGGCGGCGTGACCGATGCCCGGGGCGGCGAAGGCCACGATCCCGAGCAGGATCTCGACGATGAACCCCGTGATGACAGCGGACCAATCGGTCATGCTGTGCCGTTGGACGGCCACCGGCATAGGTCCGCCGGCGGAGACGGGGTGAGAAGGGTGTGTTTTTCCGTCTCGACCGGGTATACGGTGGTGATGTCCTTCGAGGAGTTACCGACGACGCCGCGGGCCGAGGAGCTCCTCGACACGGCGTTCTCCCGGGCGACGCGGGCGGGACGGGCGAAATCGGGGGTCGACGCCCAGCAGTCGATGCTACGCACCGCGACGAACGTCCTCCACGACAACCTCGCTCACGTCGTCCACTCCTGGCCGGATCTCTCGGCGCTGGACCCGGCCGAGCGGGAACTGGCGGGCGCAGTCCTGCGACGCACCTACGATGCGGACGGCGACCGGGGCCAAGGGGTGAACGCGTTGCGCCACCATCTCGGGGCCCTGTCCTGGGCCGCAGAGACGGTCAAGGACGTCGGTCGCGAGTACGAGGGTCGCGTCGAGGGCGACGTCGACACGGCACGGAAACACCGCAAACAGGCGTTCGCCCGGTTGGCCAACATCGTCGAGGACGTCGAATCCGACCTCCAGGCGGTGGCCGACGCCCGCGAGGCGTTGGGCGCCCTCCCCGACATCCGTGCGGAGGACCCGGCGATCGTCGTCGCCGGCTACCCCAACGTCGGGAAGTCCTCGTTCGTCAACCACGTCACGGCCGCCCACAACGAGACGGCGGGGTACCCGTTCACGACGACGGGCGTCCACCTCGGCCACCTGGAGGTCGACCACATCACCTACCAGCTCGTGGACACGCCCGGGTTGCTCGATCGGCCGGCCGCCGAGCGCAATGACGTCGAACAACAGGCCGTGACCGCGTTGACCCACGTCGCCGACGGGATCGTCTTCATCGTCGATGCCAGCGAGGCGTGTGGCTATCCCCTGGCCGACCAGCTCGCGTTGCGCGATGAAGTCGCCGACCGGTTCGACGTCCCGGTGGTCACCGTCTGCAACAAGGCCGACCGGTCCCGGGACGTCACGGCGGACTACTACATGAGCGTGACCGAGGACGAGAACGTCGACACCGTGGTGGCGGCCGTCGTCGACGCGATCGGGTACGAACCCGAGTTACCGTACGAGGAGTAGCTGATCACGTCGGTTCGTTCGACGGTTGTGTACCTGACCGTCACCTGAACCTGCCGGCCAGTGGCGTCATGGACCGCGTTCGCTAAGACTTCCGCGAGGCCCGGTGGGGGATCGGTACCGATGGGATAGTCGAGAGTAACGACCACACGATTTGGTTGGCGGACGAGGAATTCGTCACCGTACATGACCTGGATGTTGACGACTTTGAGATTCGGATAGTCGGCGACCGTCTCGTGGACAGTATCAGAGACGGTCTGCTCGAAGGACGCCTGCTGAAACGAGGTGTAGGTGACCCCGCCAAGGAACAGAGACAGCACGCCGATTGCGAGGGCGAGCACTGCCAAACGGCGGAGTGTGGCGGCCTTTGCCTCTGGAAGGTGGAACCAGTGTTCAGGGCGGTATCCCTCGTACCAGAGCGTGGCCATGGCCGCCGCATTGATCGAGAGGAAGTTCACCAATACGAGGACGAGCGCCCCTGCCGCCATAAGCGGTTGACCCCAAGCGATAGCGATACCAATAACCGCGACCGGCGGAATTAACGCGACGGCGATGGCGACTCCGACAAGGGCAGATGACACCGTCGCCGACAATGATAACGCCCCGGCAACGCCGGCACCGAGTGCGACAGCCAGTGACAAAACGCCTGGAGCCACCCGGCCTTGGACTTGTGTGATTGTGGCGATGTCGGTACCGGGTGGGACGAGATAGGCCTCCTTGACGAGAATCGCGAACACGGTGGCCGCGCCGATCGCGACGACGCCACCAACGGACTGGAGCCAGACCCCCCGACGGAACAGCGATGTCTCATTGAGGACTGAGCCGACACTCGTAGCCATCGCCGGTCCGATCAGCGGCGCGATCACCATGGACCCGACGACGACGGCCGGGGAATCCATGAGGACGCCGGCGGTGGCGACGACGACGCTAACAATCGTCAATGCAAGGTATATCGGGAGGTCCGGGGCGAGGTCGGCTGCCCGAGCGAGGAGTTCCTGTCTGGCGACTCGATCACTGTCATTGTCTTCGGCTTCGTACCGGTTCCGCAGCTCCTCGAATTGGCGGGAAATCACCGTTTCCGCGTCGACGACAACGGTGTAGGCGTCTTCACCTATCTCGTCTCGCAAGGCGTCCAGGATCGGTTCGACCGCAGCTGGCGGTAACGGGAAGTAGAGAACTCCGACGTAGTCCCGACCACTTGTCTCGTCGGTCATCACGTAGTCAATCCCTTCGTCATCGAGGATGTCGGTGACCGCTGACCGCTTGCCGGCGGGGATCGTGACCTGGACGAGACGCACACCTCGCGGTGCGGTCCCGTCGATGAAATAACCAGGTGGTCGGGCGGGTTCCTTATCCGGTGGAGGCGCCTAAACCCGGGTATGTTCGAGTCGCGACCGGACCGCAGTGCCGAGGTGGTGCTGGTCGGCCGGTCGAACGTCGGGAAGTCGACGGTGATGCGGGAGATCACCGGGCATGCGGTCCCCGTCGGCCAGAACCCGGGGGTGACGCGGGCGCCCAACCATTACGACTGGACGGCCCAGGACTTCGTGGTCACCGACCTCCCCGGGTTCGGGTTCATGAGCGGGGTGGAGGAGGCGCGTCGGGAGCAGATCAAGACCGATGTCGTCCGGTATCTCGAGACGTACGCCGACGAGATCCTCGTGGGCATCCTCGTCCTCGACGGGAAGGCGGCGGTCGACATCATGGACCGGCACTCGGGACCGGAGTCGATCCCGCACCCCGTGGAGT
Organism: Halobacteriaceae archaeon; assembly: GCA_042216925.1. GTDB lineage: Archaea > Halobacteriota > Halobacteria > Halobacteriales > Halobacteriaceae > JBDGTJ01. The sequence goes on along the minus strand of JBDGTJ010000022.1, from coordinate 11,310 downwards.
TCTATCACCTGTTCGCGGACCTCGAGGTGCCAGTGGTGGTGGCGGTGAACAAGATGGACAAGGTCGAGGACCGTGATGGTCGGTTGGACGCGATCGCCGACCGGTTGGGGTTGGTGCCGCCGTGGACCCAGTGGCGGGACGTGATCGCGCCGATCACCGCCAAGGACGGGCGTGTTGACCCGTTGTACTCGGCGGTTCGCACCCACCTCGAGGCGGCGAAACGCGACGATTTGAAACAGTTCTTCTAGAGGTGGCGGCTCGGTGTGTGGCCCTCGTCACACGGGGCTCGGTGGGGGTAACCCTCGTCACTGCCGCCGAGCGGCGATAGGAAACCCCCGCATTTGGGGGTTTGGGCTCCGGGCCGGTCAGTCCCGCCAGGTGCCCAGAGCGGCGAGGTCCTCGGCGAGGGCGTCGATCTCCGACGGGGCCAACACCCCCGACTCGGTGATGATGCCATCGAAGAGGGTGGCCGGCGTGGTCTCCAGGAGCGGGTTCGTGACGGCGACGCCGGGTGGGGCGTCCAGGGTGTCGGCGGGAGCGTCCGGGGTACTGACCTGGGCGTCCGGGGCGATCTTGTCGGTGGCACACACCGCATAACAGTCGGCGTCGACGCGGTCTGCGGCCAGGGCGAGCGGGTAGGTGCCGACCTTGTTGTGGACGCTGCCGTCGGGGAGGACGGTGTCGGCGCCGACGAGGACGGTGTCCGTGCCCTCGATACAGCCCGGGATGGTGGCATCGGGTGCCAGGGTGACCGGACGGTCGCCGTCGGCCAGTCGGGCGGCGAGGCTGTGGCCCTCGCCCCCGGGCCGGGCCTCGGCGACGAGGACCGGGACCGTCGCGGCGCGGAGCGCGGTCTCGACGGTGCCCGAGGCGGAGATGGTGACGACGCGGTCTGCGAGGTGGTCGGTGGCGGTGGCCGCGGCGCGGTCGTCGGCGGCGACGGCAGCCTCGATCTCCTGGATGGCCAGGTCTTCGATCGTCGCCGGATCCGCGGTGGCGTCGGCCCGGTCGGCGGCTGCCATGACGCGGTTCAGGCGGTTGGTGACGGCCGCCATCCCGGGGCGACTCTCCAGAAGGGCGTGGGCGAGGTCGGGGAGGTCGATTTCGGTGTCCCGGCGGGCGGCGACGGCGCTGTGGTCCCGGAGCACCTCGAGGGCCCGGATCGACAGGGTCGCGGACCCATGGGTGGTGTCGGTCCGGATGGACTCGACGGACGGGGCGACGGCGGTGTAGGACTGCCAGAGGGCCGGGACCGTGTCCCGGTCGAGGATCGTCGGTGGCTGGACCCACTCCCAGGCGGTCGTCTCCTCGTTGGGGGTGACCGCCCGGTCCGGACAGTCATAGAGGCAGGGGTGGACCACCCATTCGGTGTCGAGGGCGGCGTCGACGACGGAGAACGGGGCCCCACACCGGACGAGGGTCACGGCGTCTGCGAGTCCGGTTTCCTCCTCGATCTCGGTCAGGGCCGCGGACGCGACGGCGTCCCGGTCCGGGGGTGTGGTCTCGATGTGGCCGGCGACCCCACCCCACTGTCCCTGGTAGGAGCCGACGGCGTCGCTGCGTCGCAACAGCAACACCGTGGCGTCGTTGCGGAGGAAGGCGGTGACGACGTGGGTTGCCATCACCGGAGGTTGGTGGGCCGGGCCTACGAACGTACCGGCATCGCTGGGATTTTCTCCTCCCCCGTCGAGGCCGTGGTATGCACGTCTTCGCCGTCGAGGGCCTCCCCGAGATCGAGCCCGGCGACGACATCGCCGCGTTGCTCGCCGACCGGGTGGACCTCCGCCCCGACGACGTGGTCGTCGTCGCCAGCACCATCGTCTCCAAGGCCGAGGACCGGCGGGCGACGCTGGCGGACTTCCCGGCGGGGCCCCGCGCCCGTGAGATCGCCGCCCGCCTCACGGCGATCTCGGGCGAGGAGAAGGACCCACGGTTCGCCCAGGCGGTGCTGGAGGAGTCGACCGAGTTGGTGATGGAGGCGCCGTTCCTCCTGGCCGAAACGCGGTTCGGGCACGTCGGCGTGAACGCGGGGATCGACCGGTCGAACACGGGGACTGCGGAGTTGTTGTTGCTGCCCGAACGCCCCTCGCGCAGTGCCGAACGCATCCACGAGGCGTTACCCGTCCCGGCGCCGGTGGTCGTCTCGGATACGAGCGGGCGCCCGTTCCGACACGGGCAACGCGGCGTCGCGATCGGGTGGGCGGGGATGCCCGCCAGCCGTGACTGGCGTGGGGAGACCGATCGGGACGGCCACGAACTGGCGGTGACCGTCGAGAGTGTCGTCGACGAACTGGCGGCGGCGGCGAACCTCGTCACCGGCGAGGGCGACGGCGGGCTGCCGGTCGCGGTGGTACGGGACTGGGAGTTCGGCGATCACGACGGGAGCCAGAACCTGTTCCGGGAGCTCGACGGGGACTTCGTCCGGCAGGCACTCCGGGCGTGGGAGTACGACGACTAGGACGAGATCGCGGCCGTGACCAGGCCGGCGAGGGTGAGATACCCGACCACGAGGATCGACCCGCCCATGAGGAGGGCGCCGACCGCGACCAACGCCAGGGAGAGCGGGTCGCCGAGGGCGACGTCGGCGATGATCTCTGCGAGCCGAACGAGGTCGTCCACTGGCCAAACCATACCCGAGGCTGGGCGGGCCATCCTCTTAGGGGTACGGTTTAGGGCCTCCGGCTCCGGATGGGGGATATGACCGAGGACCGCACCCTCGATGCGTTCCTCGACGGGGACGACGCCGAGGACGTCGAACCCATCGAGTCGACGGCGGCATGGTCCCCGGAGGGCGTCGACTGCCCTCGGTGTGGGACCGTGACCCACCGGCGGTTCCGCGAGGCGGATGGAAGCTTGGTGTGTCCGGACTGCAAGCGGTGGTGACCGGGCGTTCGCGGCGGTGTCCCCGACGACCAACAGACTTACACACGCGTCAACCCTTACCACGCCCAACTGCCGACCGCGGCGGAGTGCCCCATGACAGACGCCAACACGAACGCTGATACGACGGTCGGATCGACGCCGGACCCCGCCACGGACACCCTCCTGGTCGAGGAAGCCGGCGACCTCGCCGAACGGGTCGTCGAGAACATCGAAACCGTCATCGTCGGGAAACGCGACGCCATCGAACATCTCATGGTCGCGGTGCTGAGCCGTGGCCACCTCCTCCTCGAGGACGTGCCCGGCGTCGGGAAGACCATGCTCGCCCGCGCCGTCGCACAGTCCGTCGACGGCCGATTCCGACGCGTCCAGTTCACCCCCGATCTCCTCCCCACCGACATCACGGGAGTCAACGTCTTCAACGAGAAGACCCGCGAGTTCGAGTTCAAGGAAGGCCCCATCTTCGCGAACGTCGTGCTCGCCGACGAGATCAACCGCGCACCCCCGAAGACCCAGTCCGCGTTGCTGGAGGCCATGGAGGAAGACCAGGTCACCGCCGACGGCGAGACGCGTGCGGTTCCGGACCCCTTCATCGTCATCGCCACCCAGAACAGCGTCGAACGCGACCGCACCTACGATTTGCCCGTCGCCGAGGTCGACCGGTTCATGAAGAAACTCCACCTCGGCTACCCGAACGAGAGCGAGGAAAGCGAGGTGCTGCGCCGCGTCGTCGGCGGACACCCGATCGACGACATCAGTCCGGTCGCCAGCATCGAGGAGCTGCGGTCGGCACGCGAGATCACCGCCTCGGTCACCGTCGAGGAGCCGGTGCGGAACTACGTCACGCGGTTGGCGGCGTTCACCCGTGACCAGGCGAGTCTCGGCGTGAGTCCGCGTGGCGGCATCGCGTTGCTCCGTGCCGCCCAGGGCCGCGCCGTGTTGAACGGTCGTGACTACGTCGTGCCCGACGACGTCAAGGCGGAGACCGAACTGGTGTTCACCCACCGGGTGCGGGCCGAGCCCAGTAGCCAGCTCGGTGACGAGACCGCCGCCGACGTCGTCGAGAAAGCCCTGGAACGCGTCCGCCCCGAGTAGGATGGACGCCACCCTCACCCGTCGCGGGAAGGTCGTCGTCGCCATCACCGTACTCGCGTTCGCGATGGCGTGGCTGTTCGGTGCGCGGTCGTTGAACGCGGTCGTGATGGGCGGCGCGGCCCTGCTGGGTGTCGCCTACGTGAGCGCGTCCCGCATCGACACGCCGACCGTGAGCCGCCGGGTCCCCGACACCGGGACGACCGGTGACCGGGTGCGTGTCCACCTCGACGTCGACGCCGACTCCGAGATCGCCATCCACCTCGAGGACGACCTCCCACCGGGGCTGGCGGGTGATGCGGCCTTCGATACGATCGCCGAACACGACACCCTCACCTACGCGTGTCGGTTGGTCGACCGCGGCGAGCACACGATCGGTCCATTGCGGGGTGAGGCGACGGATGTCTTCGGGCTCTGGAAACGCGAGTACCTCTTCGACACGACGGACACCATCATCGCCTTCCCGCGGGTCCACCCGTTGTACGAGAGCGCCCGGTTGCTCGCTGGGTACGTCGGGTTGACCGACGAACGCGAACAGTTCGACAGTATCCGGGAGTACGAACGCGGCGACGCGTTACGGGACGTCAACTGGAAGCACAGCGCCAAACTGCCCAACGAGCTGGTCGTCACCGAGTTCGCCGGCGAAGGCGCCACCCAAGAGGTGATGGTCGGTGTCGAGCCGTTAGGCGGTCGCGTCGACAGCGCCGCCGAGGCCGCCGCCAGCGTCGCCGCCCACCTCCTCGACGCCGGCTTGGCCGTGGGGTTGCGAACACCCGTGACGCGGTTGGACTTCGGGCGGGGAGACGACCACCGACGCGACATCCTCACGGCGTTGGCGCGCCTGGACCAGGGCAGCCTCGAGACCGACGACATCGAGGCCGCCGACGTCATCGTCCACGCCCCCAGTGACGGGAGCCACGTCGCCATCGGCGTCGAGGACAACATGCACCGGTTCGCAGAACTGGTCACGGGCACCCGTGGCCGGGAGGTGGGTGCGTGAACGTCGACGTCTCGGCCCCGGCCCTCGAGGAGACCGACCGGCGCCTGTATGCCGGCGGCGCCCTCGCCGGGATCGCGGTGGTGTCCGCGGCGTGGGTGATGACGCTGTACGCCGTCGTCTCGGTGCTCGGCGGCGTCGTCGCGTTCGTCGCCGGCGCGCTCGGTGCCCTGGTGTTGGCACTCCTGTTGGGGCGGTGGCTCTCCGGGATCAAGGCCTTCGCCCTCGCGGTGCTGTTGCTGGCCGGGGGACTGGGCGTCTACCTGTTGTCGGTCCCCCCGAGTTACTGGCAGGTCTTCACCATCGACCGGTTGATCAGCGACCTGATCGCGTTGCTCACCGGGTACTCGGTGTTACAGATGACCCAGGCCGGCACGTGGGCCGTCGGCGTCCTGCCGGGACCCCTGTTCCTGACCTGGTTTTTCGCGTGGCGGGGCGAGTACATCCGCGCCACGACGGTCGCCGCCCTCGTCCTGGGGTTTTTCGTCCTCACCGGGGACGCCACCCTGACCACGACCCTCGTCGGGGTGCTTGGCGCCGCCGGGACGGTGGCGTTCGCCACCCTCGAACGCCACGGCGGGTCCCGACGCCACGCCGAGGTCCTGGCGGCCACCATCGCGGTGATGATCCTGGCATCGACGGTGGTGAGTGCCGTCCCCGGCGGGAACACGACGCCGTTGTTCCCCGACACCGGGCCGACGGTCCAGAGCAACCTCGCCGCACCGGGCGACCGACAGACCATCCACGGGAGTCTGCGGTTGTCCCCGAAGGTCCGGTTCGTCGTCGAGGCCGAGGAGGCCGCGTACTGGCGGGTGGGGACCTACGACCGGTTCACCGGGAACTCCTGGCTGCGCACCGGGACGAGCACCCCGGTGAACGGTCCCCTCCAGGAGCCACCGGGGCCACGGGAGACCCTCTACCAGCAGGTGATCGCCAAACAACAACTGGACGTCCTGCCCGCGGCGGCCAAACCAATCCGCATCACCGGGACCGAGGCCGCTGTCACCGAACACGGATCCCTGACACCGGTCGGCACCCTCGGGACCAACGAGAGTTACGGCGTTGTCAGCAGCGTCTCGACGGCCACCCCGGCCCAACTGCGGACGGCAGGTCGGGACTACCCCAGCTGGCTCTCGGACACCTACTTCGAACTCCCGTCCAACACCCCCAAGCGGGTCAGCGAACTCACCGCGAACATCACCGAGGAGACGGACTCGGCATACGGCGCCGCCAAGGCCATCGAGCAGTGGCTTGAGACGAACAAACAGTACTCCCTGACCGTCGAGCGACCCACCGGCAACATCGCCGACGCGTTCCTGTTCGAGATGAACCAGGGGTACTGTGTCTACTACGCGACGACGATGGTGACGATGTTGCGCAGCCAGGGCATCCCCGCCCGGTACGTTGTCGGGTACACCAGCGGCCAGCGGGTCGCCGAGGACACCTGGGTGGTCAGGGGCCTGGACTCCCACGCGTGGGTCGAGGTGTACTTCCCCGACTACGGCTGGATCAAGTTCGACCCCACGCCGAGTCTCCCCCGGCAGGCCGCCGAACAGGACCGCGTCGCCGAAGCCCGCGCCAACGACGTCGCCGGCGTGGACGCCCGGGATAGCCAGCGGGGGACCTGGACGCCGACCACGACCGCACCCCCGACGGTGAACGGGACGACCAACACCACGACGAACGGCACGGCCAACGGCACCACCATCCCGGGGTTGACCCCGTCGCTGACCGGGCCACTCCAGGGGCAGAGTGGTGTGGGTGACCCGGCGGACGTCCCGACGACCCCGTCCCAAACCGGTGGGTGGGTACCGACGCCACCCGCTGCACCCGAGACCATGGCGGTGTGGGGCGTGCTCGCGGTCGGGTTGGCCGCCGGGGCACGACGCACCGGCGTCGCCGACCGCACCTACCGATCGGTGTGGCTGCACTACCAGCCGAGTCGCGATCCACGCACCGACGTGGAAGGGGCCTTCGACCGGGTGATGTACCTCCTGGAACGACGACATCGCAAACGACGACCGGGAGAGACGGTCCGGGAGTACCTGACCGCGATCGACCCACCGGATGACGCCTTGGCGGTCGCCAGACTCCGGGAGCAGGCCGTCCACGCCGGAACTGTCTCGGCCGCTGACGCATCGACGGCCCGACGACGCGCCGCGTCGTACGTGGAATCGCAAGCCGGAACAGCGGCGACAGTGTTTAATAGGTTGGTTTCGTAATTTTCCGCGTAATGTCGGAAGTCTGCTCGACGTGTGGATTGCCCGAAGAACTCTGCGTCTGCGAGGACGTCGCCAAGGAGTCCCAGCAGATCTCAATCCACATCGACGAGCGCCGATACGGGAAGGAGGTAACGGTCATCGAAGGGTTCGATCCCAAGGACGTGGACCTCGACTCGTTGAGCTCCGAGCTGAAATCGAAGTTCGCGTGTGGCGGCACCGTCGAGGACGGTCAGATCGAACTCCAGGGCAATCACACTGGTCGCGTCGAGGACTTCCTCCGCGACCGCGGGTTCAACGTTGCCTGACCCCACACCGTCGAGCAGCTGATCGACGTTCGATTCTGCGGCGCGGCCCCCGCTCAGAGCGGATGCTCGGCCTCGTCGTCGCTGCTGACCAGGGGCCCCTCCCAGGCCGCGAGCCCGCCGGCGAGGCTCTGGACGGTGGCGTCCGGGGCGAGGCCGTCGTAGGCGGCGATCAGGCGTGCGGCCTTGAGGCTGGCGTCGCCGTGGGGACAGACCGTGACGACGTGGTCGGCACCCTCGAGGCGCGTGATCTCATTGGGAAGGTCCGGGAAGGGGATGCATTCGCTGTCGGGGAGGTGCCCGGTCGCGTAGGCGTCCCGCTGTCTGACGTCGACGATGCGCACGTCGTCGGCGTCCTGTAGTTCTCGGAGGGTCGCTTGGGTGATCTCCCCGTCCATCGAGGAGAGCGAACGGCCCGTGCGCTGAAAAGCGGTGCGGTCGCTCAGAGGAGGTCGGCGCGGTCGGCGAGTAACAGGCCTTCGAGGGTGGCGTCGTTGCCGGGGCGGTCGGTGTCGGGGTCGAGGATCGTCCTCGGGTCGCGGTGGACGGTCTCGAGGAACTCGTTGGTGTCGGTGCGGCGGTCCCCGTCGGCTGTGAGGTCGGTGGCGTAGACGATGCCGCGTTCGTGGCGGAGGACCCCGGTCGCCACCCAGAACGTCGCCAGTACCCGGGTGTCGCCCGCGCGGTACCCCGTCTCCTCCTCGAGTTCCCGGTTGGCCGCTGCCTCGTAGGCCGCCTCGGGGGCGGTGCCGGGTGGGGCGCCCTCGCGGCCGTCGACGGGTTCGACGATGCCGGCGACCAGTTCCAGGCAGTGGTCCCGGATGACGGGGCGGTACTGGCGGACGAACACCACGTCGTCCCCGTCGACGGCGACGACCACGACCGCCGGTGGTAACCGCGCCCAGTAGTATCGTTTCCGGGAGCCGTCGGGTTGTTCGACGAGGTCGTACCCGCCGGTGTACCACCCGGTCTCGTACTCTGTCACCGACTCGATGATGTCCCAGTCCGCCATGGCGGGACGTGGGGGTGGAGGCTAAGAGTCGTTGGGGTCTTGGATCCGGTCCCGGTAGATCCGGCCCCAGGCCTGGCGGCGGAGCGCGGCGACCGCGGCGTCGGGTTCCTGTTGAAAGGTCGTGGCGACGACGGTCGATGCGATGGGGGCGGGATGCCAGGCCACGCGGTCGACGTTCTCGTTCCCGGTCTGGTCGACGGTGTACTCCGGGTTGTTTGCCTGCCAGTCCTCGAAGGCCGCCCGGTCCCCGACGTGGACGGTCAGCATGGCGGCGAACATCGCGTCGCGGGCGGCTGCGACGACGTCGCTTGTGACACGGTCCTCGTACTCGGTGGCGTCGAAGCCCATGGCGCGGGCGGTTTCGCGGACGACCTGCTGGGCGATCGGGCCCAGGGTCTCGTAGCGATCACGGGCCTCGGCTGTGGTTGTGGGTGTCGAGTACCCCCGGGTCTCCATACGGGAGGCCGGGGCCCGAGGCCCCTTCGGCGTGTCGTTATCACCCGGTGAGCTGGCGGACCATCACCCGGGCGTCCTCGCCGTCGGCGTAGTACTCGGGGACGGTGTGGTGGACCTCGAAGCCGAAGTCCTCGTAGAGGGTGGTGGCGGTGTCGTTGCTCGCCCGCACCTCGAGTTTGACGGCGGATGCGCCCTGGCCGGCCAGGCGGTCGAGGGCGGCCCGCAGGAGCCTGGTACCGATGCCGCGTTCCCGATGGTCGGGGTGGACGGCGATGTCCTTGACGTGGCCGAGGGGGCCTCCGTGGTTCTGGATGGTGTCGGCGACGACGTACCCGACGACGGGGGTGTCGGTGCCCGCGACGTCGGCGATGAGGAACCCGGTCTCGCCGAGGAACCGTTCGAAGGCGTCGTAGGTCCAGGGCTGGGGGAAGGACTGTTTCTCGATGCGGAGGACCGCGAGGAGGTCGGCGCGTTCGGCACAACGGACGGTGGGGGTGGACGCCGCCTCGACTCCCATATCGGTCTCCGGTTGGGGACCCCGGTTCGTAAGCGTGACGCCCGCCGATCAGTCGTCGGCGGGGGTGGCGCCGGTGTCGCCCTGGGCCTGTTGTTTGGTGTAGGTGAGTTTCCCGCCGGCGGCGAGGAGGCTCCGCTCCCGTTCAGAGGCGTCGAGGTCCGCGGTGAGTTCCCAGTCGTCGTTGACGCGGACGGTGAACGTCTCCTGGCCGCTGGCGACGGCGTCGGCGACGTCGTCGACGATGGTGATGTCGTCACCCTGTTCGATGCGGTCGTAGTCGTCGGCGTCGATGGTGAGCGGGAGCAACCCGAAGTTGAACAGGTTCGCCTTGTGGATCCGGGCGAAACTCTGGGCGAGGACGCCGTCGACACCCAGGTACATCGGGCAGAGTGCGGCGTGTTCCCGGGAGGAGCCCTGGCCGTAGTTCTCGCCGGCGACGAGGAAGCCGCCGTCGGCGTCGGCGGCGCGGTCGGCAAAGGTCTCGTCGACGCGGCTGAGCGTGAACTCGGAGAGGCGGTCGATGTTCGACCGGAACTTCAGGATGTCGGCGGTCGCGGGGATGATGTGGTCGGTGGTGATGTTGTCACCCATCTTCAACAGCGTCGGGCCTTCGAGGTGGGCGCCCAGCGGGTCCTTCAGGGGGACGTCGCCGATGTTGGGGCCCTTGACCAGTTCGTCGTCGACGGCCTCCTCGGGGCTGATGAGGTCGGCGGTCGACCCGTCGTAGACCTCGGGCATCTCGATGCCGGGTGGTTCGACGTCGGCGTCGAGATCGCGTGGGTCCGTGATCTCGCCGGTCAAGGCGGAGGCGGCCGCGACCTCCGGCGAGCAGAGGTAGACGTTGTCGTCCTCGATGCCCGAGCGGCCCTCGAAGTTGCGGTTGAAGGTGCGCAGGCTGACCGAGTCGGAGGCGGGGACGTGACCGATGCCGATACACGCCCCGCAGGTGGCCTCGGAGAAGTTGACGCCGGCGGCCATCATCTCGGCGGTCCACCCCTCGCGGGCGAGCATCTCGGAGGCCTGCTTCGAGCCGGGGGCGACTATCATCTCCGTCGAGCGGGTCACCTGGCGGCCCTCCAGCATCTTCGCCGAGGGAAGGATGTCCTCGTAGGCGCCGTTCGTACAGGAGCCGACGATGACCTGGTCGACGGACTCCCCGGCGACCTCCCGCACGGGAACGACGTTGTCCGGCATCGAGGGGGTCGCGATCAGTGGTTCGATCTCGGCGAGGTCGACGACGATCTCGTCGGCGTACTCGGCGTCCTCGTCGGGGCCGAGTTCGACGTACTCCTCTGCCCGGCCGAGGCGCTCCAGGAAGTCCTTGGTCTCCTCGTCGGTCGGGAAGATGCTGGTGGTGGCGCCGAGTTCGGTCCCCATGTTGGTGATGGTGGTGCGTTCGGGGACGGTCAAGGATTCGACGCCCGGCCCCGTGTACTCGAGGACCTTGCCGACGCCGCCTTTCACCGACAGGCGTCGCAGCAACTCGAGGATGACGTCCTTGGCGGTCGCCCAGCCCGGGAGCTCGCCTTCCAGGCGGACGTTGACGACCTCCGGCATGTCGATGTAGTAGGGGCCACCCCCCATCGCGACGGCGACGTCGATGCCGCCGGCGCCGATCGCGAGTTCCCCCATGCCGCCGGGCGTCGGGGTGTGGGAGTCCGAGCCGAGGAGGGTCTTCCCGGGGGCGGCGAAGTGTTCCTTGTGGACCTGGTGGCAGATGCCGTTCCCGGGTCGGGAGAAGTGGGCGCCGAAGGTGCCGGCGGCCGACCGGAGGAACCGGTGGTCGTCGGTGTTCTTGAAGTCGAACTGGTAGGTCTGGTGGTCGCAGTACT
>JBDGTJ010000031.1:0-47993 GCA_042216925.1 Halobacteriaceae archaeon | reverse complement strand
GGTGCCACGGCCGACACCGACGAGGACGTGTCGGATCCCGTCGCGGAACTGCGCGAACGGCGCGCGGCGGCGGAGATCGGCGGCGGCGAGGACCGCATCGAGGCCCAGCACGCAAAGGGCAAGATGACCGCCCGGGAACGCATCGAGGTCCTCGTCGACGACGGCACGTTCACGGAGATGGATACCTTCGTCGAACACCGATCGACGAACTTCGGGATGGCCGAAAAGGAGTTTCCGGGCGACGCCGTCGTCACCGGCTACGGCGAGGTCGACGGCCGGACCGTCTTCCTGTTCGCCCACGACTTCACCGTCCTCGGCGGCTCCGTCGGGGAGGTCGTCGCCGACAAGATCTGCAAGGTCATGGACCAGGCGATGGAAGCCGGCGCACCGGTGATCGGTCTGAACGACTCCGGCGGCGCGCGCATCCAGGAGGGAGTGGACTCGCTGGTCGGTTTCGCGAAGATCTTCGAGCGCAACACCAAAGCCAGCGGACTCATCCCGCAGATCTCGGCGATCATGGGGCCGTGTGCGGGCGGCGCGACCTACAGCCCCGCCCTGACCGACTTCACCTTCATGGTCAACGACACGAGCCACATGTTCATCACGGGGCCGGACGTCATCGAGACCGTCACGGGCGAGCAGGTCTCGAAGGAGGAACTCGGCGGCGCCTCCGCCCACGCCTCCAAATCCGGCGTCGCCCACTTCGCCTGTAACTCCGAGGAACAGGCTATCGAGGACATCCGCCGCCTCCTCTCCTACCTCCCGGCGAACAATATGGAGGATCCGCCCCGCGTGGAGCCGTGGGACGATCCCGAACGATCCATCGACGATGTCACCGACGTGGTCCCGTCGGCACCGCGCAAGCCCTACGACATGACGACGGTGATCGACCGCGTGGTCGACGAGGACTCCTTCTTCGAGGTCCACGAGGACTGGGCGCGCAACGTCGTCGTCGGGTTCGGCCGGATGGACGGCCGCTCGGTCGGCGTCGTCGCCAACCAGCCACGCGTGAGCGCGGGCACGCTCGACATCGACGCCGCGGAGAAGGCCGCGCGCTTCGTCCGCTTCTGTGACTCGTTCAACGTGCCGATCCTCACCTTCGTCGACGTCCCCGGGTTCATGCCCGGTACCGACCAGGAACACCAGGGCATCATCCGCCGCGGCGCCAAACTCCTGTACGCATACTCAGAGGCGACGGTCCCGCTGCTCACCGTGATCCTCCGGAAAGCCTACGGCGGCGCCTACGACGTCATGGCCTCAACCCACGTCGGCGCCGACGTCAACTACGCCTGGCCCACCGCCGAAATCGCCGTTATGGGGCCCGAAGGCGCCGTCAACGTCCTCTACGACGACGAACTGGACGCGGCCGACGACCCCGACGCGCTGCGGGAGGACCTCGTCGAAGAATACCGCGAGGAGTTCGCCAACCCCTACACAGCCGCCGATCGCGGCTTCCTCCAGGACGTCATCGAACCGACCGAGACCCGACCCCGACTCGCCAGCGACCTGGACGCTCTCGCCAGCAAGCGACACTCCCTCCCCGAGAAGAAACACGGGAACATCCCGCTGTAACCCATGTCAGAGCGTCGCGTCTCCGTCCCTCCCGACGCCGACCCCGACGAGGCGGCCGCCATCGTCGCCGCCGTCCAAGCCCACCTCGCCGCAGAACGCGAGGATGCCGATGGGACTGGAGTACCCGACGAGCCGTGGCCGGGCCGGCGGTGGACGTTCACCGGTCGCATCCAGGCGACACAGTCCCGGACCGTCCGGGTCCCCGAGGACGCCCCGGCAGACGCTTGGACCGCCGCCGGTCGCACCGACCGGTACTGATCCTCTCAGTTCCGAGGGACTCGACAGACGGCGAGGATGTGCTCGGCATTGTCGACGACGGCTGGGTCGGTCCGCTGGTCGGCCACGACGTCCTCGACCATCCCCATCGCCGCGTCGTCGAGTTCGGCCAGTTCCGGGGCCAGGTTCGAGGCGATGCCTTCCAATCCAACGCGTCGCTCCACGGGCAAGCCGGCGGCCTCGCATTCACGTTCCAGTTCCGCCGCGCGGAAGAACTTCGTTTCAGCCCACCCATCGCCATCGCGGTACTCGTCCACTCTGTCGGCGGTGTACCGACCGTCCTCGGCGAGGGCCTCGAGCAGCCCGTACGGTGGGTCCGCGTCGGGGAGGACGTGTTTGATCGTGTCCCTGAGGGCGGCCAGTCGCCCCATGACCGCGACGAGAACCGGAGCGCCAGGCGCACCGACCCGGCCCAGTTCCGCGAGCGCGGTCGCCCGGTCGGCGGGGTCGAGCAGATGGGAGAGCGGCCCGCCCAGACAACACACACCATCGAAGTGATCGGCGGCGTACGGGAGTGACCGGATGTCGGCGCTGCGACAGGCGACGCGATCCTCGAGATTGTGGTCGGCGACGCGAGCGCGTGCCAGTCCCACCTGTTCGATACTGAGGTCACAGTGCTCGACCCCGTAGCCCTGCTCGGCCAGCCAGACGCTGTACCGGCCCGGCCCGCCGCCGGCATCCAGAATGTACCCGTCCTCGGGGAGGACGACGTCGAGTTCCCGACACGTGTTCGCGAACTCGAGTTGCCCGGTCGGGAGGCCGTCGAGGCGATTGGCCTCGCGGTCGGGGTGCTGGTCGTAGTAGGCTTCCGGGGTCATCTCGGGGTCCTCGGACATGACTGACACCTCCGGTGTGGCGAATCTGTTCCCATCTCGATGCAGCGATCCCGATAGCCGTTCCGGTCTCCCCACACCGCTTTGGTCCCACCGGTTCAGCTGCAGGTATGGAGGTCGTCGAGAACACCCTGGCCGAACCGCTGGACGCCGTGTTGTCGAAGCCCTTGTTCTGCTTTCTCGGGACCCTGTCTGGGACGGGTGAACCACGGATCTCCCCGCTGTGGTACCTCTGGGAGGACGAGACGGTCTGGATCATCGCGGATTCGGAGCGGACCTACACGACGCGGGTCGCAGACCATCCGAGGACGGCGCTGGCCATCGTGGATTTCGACGTCGAGACGGGTCGTGTCGTCCACGTCGGGATGCGGGGGACCGCCAGCGTCGAGGCACTCGATCCGGATCGGGTCGACCGGCTGCTCGGGCGGTATCTCGGTCCCGAGACGACCGACTGGGACCCGCGATTCGCCGGGTTGGATTCGGATCGGTGGCGGCTCATCCGATTCGAGCCGGAGACGGTCGTCGCTCGCGACCAGTCGTTCACCCCGAGTCTTGGGCCAGATAGCGCCTAGGTGGGTGCACGGGCACCGATGACCACGTGCTCAGCACCCTCGGCGACGACCGTCGGGGTCGTGAGGCGATCGTCGAAGTGTCTGGTCAGGTCCAACGATTCGTGGTGGACGATCCGCACCCGGCCGCCGGGGGCGAGGACGGCATCGAGGTCGCCGAGTAGATCGTCGAGGACCCGACCCCCTTCGTGGGTCGGGGGGTTGGTGGCGACCAGATCGAAGGTCTCCCCCCGGACCGCCGATAGAGCATCGGCGGTGTGGACGGCAGCGTCGAGGTCGTTGGCCGCAAGCGTCGCCTCCGCACACGCGGTGGCGGGGCGACTATCCTCGGTGAGGACGGTCGAACAGCCGTGGGCGGCCGCATAAGCGGCGACGGGACCGTACCCGCCGGCCAGATCGAGGACGCGATCCTCCGGGATGGGCTCGAGGGACTCCATGAGAAGGCGGGTCCCGGGATCTAGCTCATCGGCGGCGAACAACCCGGGTTTGGACACGAGCGTGAGCTGGGTGTCCTCGACAGTGACCGGGAACGACGTCGACTCGACCACGGTCGGCGCCTCGTAGCCTGCAGGTTTCGTGATGCGGCGAACCGGCACCCCATTGGTCGTTGTCAGGTCCTCGACGGTGAGATGGTCGGCCAGCAATCGCGCCTGGGCGGCTCCACCGTCCTCGTCCCGGGCAGCCAGAAGCAGTGTGGCCCCGTCCTCGAGGCGGGTGAGCGCATCGAGGACGCGTTGGGCGGCGACCTCGGTGGGTGTGTAGGCCCGGGGGGCGTACCCGACGACATCGAAGGTGTTGGGTACCGCGGTGGGACTGGCGACGAGATGGACGTCGGCCTCGACCGCGTTCCGGCGACAGTTCCGTTCACAGAGGTTCCGGGAGCGGGCCCGCCACGCGGCCATCGCGACGCGGCTGGCGACCGTCGAGAGCGGGATGCCGATCGCACCGTAGGTCTCGCCGAGTACCAAGGCTCGCTCGGGGTCGGTCTCGACGAGGTGCTCGAGGACCGCGAGTTCCGCCGGGTGGAACGCGTCCGGTGACCGCACGTCCGGCCGTGTCTCGAAGCTGAACTCGGCGCCCTCATCGCGGGTGCCGAGTCGGAGCGGCGACGTTCCTGTCCCCATCAGGGAGGAGTTTGGTGGCCCAGCGGTTAAACGGGTCGGCTGCGATGTTGTCGAACCGATAGAGTCAGGTGGCCGCTGGGCGACCGTCCCGCCATGTTCGAGAAGGTGCTCGTCGCCAACCGCGGGGAAATCGCGGTCCGCGTGATGCGGGCCTGCGAGGAACTCGGGGTGGAGACGGTCGCCATCTATAGTGACGCTGACCGTAACGCAGGCCACGTCCGCTACGCCGACGAAGCATACAACGTCGGGCCGGCCCGCGCCGCAGACTCCTACCTCGACCAGGACGCGATCGTCGACGCCGCCCATGCGGCCGGTGCCGACGCGATTCACCCGGGGTATGGGTTCCTCGCGGAGAACGCCAGGTTCGCCGACCGGGTTGAGTCCGCGGATGGCCTGACCTGGGTCGGCCCGAGTAGCGAGGCGATGGAACAACTCGGCGAGAAGACGCGTGCACGGACCGTGATGCAGTCCGCAGACGTCCCGATCGTCCCCGGGACCACTGACCCCGTCGACTCGCCCGAGGCCGTCCGGGCGTTCGGCGAGGAACACGGGTACCCACTGGCGATCAAGGCAGAGGGTGGTGGGGGTGGCCGGGGTCTCACCGTCGTCGAGGACCCCGAGGAGGTCGAGGACCGGTACGAGACCGCTGTTCGTGAAGGCGAAGCCTACTTCGACAATCCGTCGGTGTACGTCGAACGGTATCTGGAAGCCCCGAAACACATCGAGGTCCAGGTGTTGGCCGACCACCACGGGAACGTCCGCCACCTTGGCGAGCGCGACTGTTCGCTCCAACGCCGCCACCAGAAAGTCATCGAAGAAGGCCCCTCTCCCTCTCTCGATGATGGTCTCCGAGAACAGATCGGGGAAGCCGCCCGACGCGGCGTCCGCGAAGCCGACTACACGAACGCCGGCACGGTCGAGTTCCTCGTCGAGGACGGCGAGTTCTACTTCCTCGAGGTGAACACCCGGATCCAGGTCGAACACCCGGTCACGGAGGAGATCACGGGGATCGACATCGTGAAATGGCAGTTAAGGGTCGCCGCCGGCGAGGAGATCACGTTCGCCCAGGACGAGGTCGACTTCGAGGGCCACGCCATGGAGTTCAGGATCAACGCCGAGAACGCTGCCGACGAGTTCGCGCCCAGTGCCGGTGGCAGGCTCCAGACCTACGACCCGCCCGGCGGGATCGGCGTCCGGCTGGACGATGCGATCCGGCAAGGCGATGAGCTGGTGACCGATTACGACTCGATGGTCGCGAAACTCATCGTCCACGGCGGCGACCGGGCGGAGTGCATCGCCCGCTCCCGGCGCGCCCTCGCGGAATACGGCATCGAGGGCATCGTCACGATCATCCCGTTCCACCGGTTGATGCTCGAAGACGACCGGTTCCGGGACGGGACGCATACGACGAAGTACCTCGACGAGGAACTCGATGCAGAGGACCTCGTCGCCGCCCAAGACCGGTGGGGGACCGAACCGGTCGATGTCGACGAGGAGGAGTCGGTGATCGAACGGGAGTTCACCGTCGAGGTCAACGGCAAACGCTTCGAGGTCAACCTCGAGGACCGTGGCGGCGCCATCCCCACGGATCCCCAGACCGGGTCGGCCTCGTCGAGCGAGGACGCAGCCGCGAGTGACGAACCCGACGTCGACACCGGGGACGGTGGCGCTGGTGAGACCGTCGAGGCGGAGATGCAGGGGACGATACTCAGCGTCGAGGTCGCTCCCGGCGACACGGTCGAGTCCGGTGACGTTCTCGTGGTGCTGGAGGCAATGAAGATGGAAAACGACGTGGTCGCCAGCCGCGATGGCACCGTCACCGACGTCCACGTCGAGGCGGGGCAAAGCGTCGACATGGGGGATGCCCTCGTCGCGATCGAATGACCCCGTGACCCTGGTCCCTCGGTCAGCACTCGCCCGCCTGACCGACGGGCCGGTCCCTGTCGAGGACATCGCCGACCAGGCGATCCAGGCCCTCCGGGACACCGGGGCGACCATCGAACGATGCGAGGACGGCTACCGGCTATCCGGTCTCTCCTACGGGGGAGCAGCGGTGGCTGCACACCTCGACGCCCCCTACGAGATCGAGTGGGTCGAGACCGTCGAGAGCACTAACCAACTCGGTCGAAGACGCGGGTTCGAGGGCCACACTGACCGGGTCGTCCTCGCCGCCGAACAGACCGGCGGTCGCGGTCGCCGAGACCGGGACTGGCTATCCCCCGCCGGTGGGGTGTGGCTGAGCCTGGTCCTCGAGCCCACGCTCAAACCCGATCGACGAGCGTTGTTGACGTTCGCGGCAGCGGTCGGCGTCGTCGACGCAGCAGCCGCGACCGGCGTCACCGCCCAGATCAAGTGGCCAAACGACGTCGTCATCCCGGACCCAGAGACCGATCGCAAAGTCGGGGGCATCCTCACCGAGGTCAAGACCAGCGAGGCGGGTGCCCCATTCGCGGTCGTGGGCGTCGGGATCAACGCCGACGTCGACCCCGCTGTCCTTCCCCGTGACGCGACCAGCCTCCGGGCGGTCACCGACACCGTCGACCGGGCGACCGTCGCCACCACCGTCATCGAGACCGTCCACGAACTCCGCGGGGACCCAGACCGCATCCTCGACCGGTGGCAGGGAGCGGCCCGCACGCTGGGCCAACGGGTGCGGATCACCACCGAATCGACCGAACTCGAGGGAACCGCCGTCGACATCACAGAGACCGGCGCTCTCCTCGTCGACGATGGAACGACCCATCACGAGGTGACTGTCGGCGACTGCGAACACCTCCGGCCGACCTGACAACGGAACAAGGTTGTGGGCCGGACCGCGGAAGTGCCATCCGAACCCCTTTCCCTTCCCCGACCAACGCGGACGCGTGAACCGACGACGGTACCTCCAAGCCATCGGGGGTGGTGCCACCGCCCTCACAGCCGGCTGCCAGGCCGTGTTCGGGACCGGAAGTGACGACCGATGGCAGTACCGTCACCAATCCCCCGTCGCCGACCTCGCCGTGGGTCCCGACGGTGTCTACGTCGCGGGCGTCCCCGCGGAGACGACAACGGGCCTGGCGGGGGTCGGCCTCGCCGGCGGCGATGAACGGTGGCACCGGGACCTCACCGTGAGTGGCTCCCAGCTCGCCATGCGCTGGCGGGCCGGCCACCTCCTCGTCCAGAACGGTCGCACCCTCATCGTGACCGCCGCGTCGTTCACCGACCGGTCCTGGCGACGACAGGGCGCAACCCCACCGGTGCTGGCCGACGGCACCGCGTACCTGCGCACCGTCGCCGCCGGTACCACCTGGCTCGAGGCCATCGACCTCGCGTCGGGGGCGACCACGTGGCGCGTCGACGTCTCGAATGGAGACCGGATCCCCGAGACCCAGTACCCCCACGCCCGAGCCGGCGATGTGCTTGCGGTGACCGACCGACGGTTCCCACTGACGGGGCGGTCGCTGACCGATGGCTCCGTCACCTGGCGGACCGACCACCCGACCGGGTCGCTGGTCGCGGCCACCGGGGACACCTTCTTCGTCGGGATGGAGGGCGTCCAGCAGGCGACGATCACGGCCTACGACGGCGCCACCGGGGAGCGACACACCATCACAGAAACCGACGCCCCGACCGCGGTCCCCGCCGTCGTCGATGACGTCCTCCGGGTCCGTGTGACCGGTGGCGCCACGACCACGACGATCGTCTACGACGCCGACACCCGCCAGCGACGATGGGTCGCCGAGGGCCATCGTGGCCCCGCCACCTGGACGACCCCGACCACCGTCTACGCCATCGACGACACCGACCGGTTGGTCGCCTTCGACGCCGGGGACGGCACCCTACGCTGGCGAACGTCACTCCCCGCCTTCGACCGACTGCCCCGCATCCGGATGACGGACACGAATGTCGTCGTCGACGCCGGCGGGACACTCCAGGCACTTGCCAGGGAGGACGGGCACCGACGGTGGCGGCGCCGCCTCCCCACCGAGCCACGGACCCGGTATCCCCTGGCCGTGGGCACCGATACCGTTGTCTACGCGACGGAGCGAACTGTCCACGCCGTCGACGCCTGATCGGACCGAAGGTCTTTGCGGGTGGCGCCCCCGTCTCCGGTGTGCGTCGCCGCCGGTTCCTCGCCACCGTGGGGGCGACGGTTGCCGCGACCAGTGGCTGCACTCGATTCCTCGAGGGGTCCAGCCCGGTCCGGTTTCGGTACGGCAACGACGGTCCGCTGACGGCACTCGCCGTCGGCGCTGACACCGTCTACGTCGGCGGCCAGAGTCCCACGGCCCCGGGTCAGGTCGTCGCACTCGACCCGGCCAGTGGCGATCGCCGCTGGGCCAAGGCCACGACCGCCCCCGGCAACACGCTCTCGATCACCGAGCGGGCGGGCGCCCTCCTCGTCTGGACGACGGCCACCCTCACGCTCTCCGTGATGGACGGCTTCGTAGACACCCCCTGGACCCGGTCCCGTGTCGCCTCCTTTCCCCCACCGGCAGCTGATGCCGTCGTCTTCCTCCACCGGCGACACAGCGTCGAGGCCGTCGACGTCCATACCGGGGAGCGCCGATGGCGGACCCACCCAACCGGCGCCGAGGGAACGCTCCCGATTCCACGCCCGGAACTGGTCGCCACCGACGTCCTCGTCGCCGCGACCTGGGGCGGTCATCTCGCCGGCATCGACCCCGATTCGGGTACCCTCCGGTGGTGGGCGTTCACCCGGAACGTTGGGCCCCGCCTCACCCTCGGAGACGGGGCCGTGTTCGTGGGCGGCGAATACGCACGAGGACCGGTCCGCGTCGACCGCCTCGACCCCCGGACCGGCATCATGGAGACGCTGGCCGCGTTCCGTAACCGACACGCCACCCCCGTCTTCGCGACCGCCGACCAGCTCGTCGTCCAGACCCACGGCGCCCCCGGGGATGCCCTCAGCAGCCTCGATCCCCGGACCGGCGCCCGCCACTGGCAGGTCACCGATCTCAAGGCCACGACGGCCAGTACCGACCCCAACCTGCTCGTCGGCTACGACAGCGAACGGAACCAGGTAATCGCCCTCGACCCCACCACCGGAGCCCGGCGATGGACTCGGGAACCCCCGTCGAACGACGACGGTGTCGCCCTCGCGATGACCGACTCGACCGTCATCGTTCGGGGGGCCTCGGCTCTCCACGGACTGGACCGACACGATGGCAGCCACCGGTTCCGATTCGAGTTCGATCCGGACGCCGTCGGCCGCCCGCTGGTGGCGACGACAGATGCGGCCGTCCACCTCGTCATCGGGTCGACCCTGTACGTCATCCCGGCCTGACCTACTCCTCCGCTTCGTCCTCCCCGACCCGCACCGTCAACACCGGGATCGTCGAGGATCGCACCACGCGTTCGGCGACACTCCCCAGTAACAACCGGTCGATTCCCCCGCGGCCGTGAGTCCCCATGACGATCAAATCACAGTCCTCCTGCTCGGCGTACCGGACGATCTCCTGGCTTGGCGAACCACTCAAGAGGCACGTCTCCACGGCGACGCCGTGTTGGTCGCCCACCTCCTCGACGGTCGCCAGCGCGGCCTCGCCCTCGTCGGTCAACATCTCGGAGACCCCTTCCCAGGAGGCATCGACGGAGACACTCGCGAAACTCGCGGTATCGACGACGTAGACCGCATGCACGGTCGCGTCGTGGGCGGCCGCGAGGTCGACGGCGTGCTCGACGGCGCGCCGCGTGCCAGGGGACCCGTCCGTCGGCACGAGAATCCGCCCGTAGAGACCCATGTGGACGCCTGAGACGAACCGCGGAACCGGCTTAAGTACTGGGGAGGTATACCCGCTCGACGTCCGCGACACCCGCTCGACGCACCAAGGCCCGGACGGGGTCTCTGGCGCCGGCAAGATTGTCGGACCCGCCATCGAGAACGAGGAGTCGGGCGGGTTCGCCAGCCTCGATCACGCCCCCGCCGACGCCGACGGCCTCGGCCCCGGCCCGCGTCGCCATCGCCAACACGTCCGTGGCGGACAGATCGAACAGCTTCTCGGCGAACTCCATCTCCCGGAACATCGATGGCGCGTTCAGGAACACGTTGTCTGTCCCCAGGGCGACCGTCGTCCGGTCGACGAGGTCCTCGACGGGGGGCAGTCCAACGCCGGTCGTGAGATTCGACCGCGGACACACGGCCACCGGGATCTCGCGGTCGGCGACCCGATCGAGGTGTAAGTCGCCCGCGTGGACCATGTGCACCAACAGGTCCGGGTCGAGGTCGATGGCGGGGTTGATATCGCCGTCGTCGACTTCGCCGGCGTGGATCGCGAACAGTTTCTCCGCCTCGCGCGCTGCCCGGCGAACACCGGCGAAGTCCCCGTCGTCCGTGCTGCTGGCGCCGAACCCGTCAGCGACCTCGAGCACCGACTCCGAACCCCGTCCGAACACCACCGGTTCCACGGGCGAGGCCCCGACCGCCTCCCGGAGCGCCTCGACGCCCTCGACCCCGCCCTCGCGGAACTCCAGGAAGTGACTCGTCCCCGCCTGTTCCATGAACGCGACAGTCCGGGCCATCGCCTCGACCAACTCCTCCCTGGACGCCTCGGCCAACAACCGGTGCTTCAACCCGTCCGGTGGAGCGACGAGTTCCTCAAGGGACAGACCCGCCCCCGCCTCCTTCGCGATGGCGTCACCGATGTGGGTGTGGGCGTTGACGAACGCCGGGAGAATCCAGTCGTCGGTGTCGACACTGGCCTCCTCGACGGCCGTGATGACGCCGTCCTCGATGACGACCCGCCCCTCCACCGGGTCGAAGGCCGATCCAGTGAGCACCGTGCCTTCGAGGAGCATACGCCCTCCTCTACTGCCCGGGGTTAAAACTCATCGAGTCGTTTCTCGACGCGGGGATGGCCGACCTCCGAGACCAGGGCGCCATCGGTTTCCAACCCGAGGACCGCGTCCGCTGCCCGTCCGACCCGGTTGGTGAGCGAAGCCGGGGCGTAGACGCCGAGGCGCCACTGTTCCCGCTGGGCTTTCTGCAACGCCGTGACCAGTGTTGATTGCTCGTCGAGACGCCTGATGTCGCCGTTTACCATGACCCGGGTCGTCGACTCCTGCATGCTCGGCCGGGGCTGGATGTCGACGACGACCTCATCCCGTTCGACGTCGGCTGTGTCGGCGATCTCGGCCTCGAACCCCCTGACGGTGGCGTGGTCGGCATCGATGATGTCCGCGGGTACGTCCTCCATCTCCGCCCAGACCGCGCGTTTGAACAGCTCCCGTTCGGCGAGGCGGTCACCGATCCCGGCACTGACCGAATGCTCCCGGACCGCGACCAGCAGTTCGTAGTCGTCCATCCGCCGCAACTGTGCCCCGTCGACGACCTCTGCCTCGAGGAGTCGTTCACTGGCGTGGCGCAGCATCGACTTGCTGATGCGGGCGACGTGGTGGCTGTAGACGGTGGGGTTCATCAACGCCCGGGCCAGCAACAGGCTCTCGGCTGTCTGGACGTTCCCCTCCTCGAGGACCAGTTGCCCGTCGACGAACCGCAACGCCTGCACCAACCGACCCGTGTCGATGGTGCCGTAGGGCACGCCGGTGTGGTGGGCGTCCCGTACCAGGTAGTCCATCCGGTCGACATCGAGCTCGCCGGCGATCAACTGGCCCAACCGACCTTCGCCGGCGATAAGGTCTGCGACCCTGCTGGGCGACAGTCCGTGCTCGTCGAGTACCTCGGCGACCCGGCCCCGGCCGACGAGTGCGGCGACGTCGTCGTGGTACTTCCCGGTACGTCGATGGATCAGGTCTTCGATGTTGTGACTGTACGGGCCATGCCCGACGTCGTGGAGCATCGCTGCGGCCCGTACCCGCTCGGCGCGGGCGTCGGCGACGTCCAACCGTGTCAACGCCCGGTCGGCGAGATGGTAGACGCCCAACGAATGCTCGAATCGGGTGTGGTTGGCAGATGGGTAGACAAGCGACACCGTCCCGAGTTGGGTGACGCGACGCAACCGCTGGACCGGCGGCGTGTCCATGAGGTCGGCGGCCACCCCGTCGACGGAGATATGGTCGTGGACGCTGTCCTTGATCGTCGTCATACCCCTGCGTTGACACCGTCCCTACAAAAACAGGGCGCCCACCCGTCGCCGTGAACACAATCCCTTTCTCCACGCCGCGTGTCCCCGCGTTCATGGTGACCTTTCTCGCCGGCGGGACGGGGACGCCGAAGCTCCTCGCCGGTGCGGTTTCCCGGCTCGGTCCGGAGTCGGTGACGGTCGTGGCCAACACCGGTGACGACGTCGAACTCGGGGGGTTGGTGGTGTGTCCCGACGTCGACACGGTCCTATTCGAGCGCGCTGACCTCCTCGACCGGGAGACGTGGTGGGGGATCGCCGAGGACACCGACCGCGTCCAGACCGCCCTCGAGGACCTCGCGGCCGCCGCCGACCTCGATGGCGACCCCGTCTACCTCCCCGACGAGGCCCAGACGAGCGGTCGTCGCCTGGCCCGGTGGCGACGGTTCGCCGCCGCCCCACCGTTCATGCATCTCGGTGACCGGGACCGTGCCGTCCACCACGTCCGCACCGCCCTCTTAGACCGGGGCGCCACCCTGACCGAGGCCACCCGGACCCTGGGCTCGGCCCTCGACGTCGATGTCACCGTCCTCCCGATGAGCGACGACCCCGTCGCCACCATCGTCAACACGCCTGACGGCCCTCAACACTTCCAGGAGTACTGGGTGTACCGGGACGCCACTCCCCGCGTCGAGGCCGTCGAGTTCCGCGGGGCGGAGGCCGCCACCGCGACCGATGCCGTCCTCGCCGCCATCCGGGACCAGCCTGTCGTCATCGGCCCCTCGAACCCCGTGACCTCCATCGGCCCGATGCTGGCTCTCCCCGGGGTCGAAGCCGCCCTCGAGGCGACCACCGTGGTCGCCGTCTCCCCGTTCGTCGAAGACCAGGTGTTCTCCGGGCCGGCCGCCGACCTGATGGCCGGCACCGGCGCCACCCCGAGTACCGCCGGTGTCGCCGATACCTACGGGTTCGCCGACGCGTTCGTCCTGGACACCGAGGACGGCACCGACCTGGACCGCCCGGTCGTCCACACCGACACCCACATCAGGGAGCCGGCGGATGCCACCCGCGTCGTCGACGCCTGTCTCGCCGCCATCGATGCCGTCGGGTCGGAGGTGGCCCCCTGATGTTCGATCCCCCGGTCGCCCTCGCCAGCCTCAGCGGCCGATCGGACACCTCGTGGGCCGCCTACGCCACGCCCTACGTCGGCGCCGCCTTCCTCGGCGGCATCGCCCTCGACGCCCCGACCCGCGACGCCGCAAGAGCGATGGTCGCCCGCGACCGCACCGAGTTCC
The DNA here is from genome assembly GCA_042216925.1 of Halobacteriaceae archaeon. Classification (GTDB taxonomy): domain Archaea; phylum Halobacteriota; class Halobacteria; order Halobacteriales; family Halobacteriaceae; genus JBDGTJ01. Next base: position 34,303 of record JBDGTJ010000031.1, on the reverse strand, counting down.
TGCCCCCGGACCCCCACGCCTTCATCGACTCTCAGCTCCGGGCCTGTGCGGGTCTCCCCATCCAACCGGGGTTCAACGTCCGTGCGGTTTCCCTCGATGCCGTCGCCGAGGCCGCCCGCATCTGTGCGGGCCACGACGCGATCATCGAGATCAACGCCCACTGTCGCCAGCCCGAGATGTGTGCGGCCGGCGCCGGCGAGACGTTGCTCCGCGACCCCGACCGGTTGACCGACCAGGTCGCCACCGCCGCTGCCACGGGCGCCACCGTCAGCGTGAAGGTCCGAACCGAGGTCGCCGGCGTCGACCTACCGACCATCGCCGGCCAGGTCAGCGACGCCGGGGCGGCGATGGTCCACGTCGACGCCATGGACAGCGAGTCCGTCGTCGCCGACGTCGTCGACGCCATCGACCGACCCGTCATCGCCAACAACGGCGTCCGCGACCGGGCCACCGTCGACACCTACCTCGAGTACGGGGCCGCCGCGGTCAGCGTCGGTCGCCCCTCCGACGACCGCGAGGTGCTCTCACGGGTCGCCGACGCCGTCACCGCCACCCGCGTCCGCCCCAACAACGAATCCTTTTAACCGTCGGCCCGACAAGCCGCGGTCATGGCCATCAAGCCCGACTACGTCAAGAAGACGGGGGCGCTCCTCATGGAACGATACCCGGACGCGTTCGGCACCGATTTCGACCACAACAAAGAGAGTGTCGACACGTTGACGAACATCGAATCCAAGGGCGTCAGGAACCGGATCGCCGGGTACATCACCCGGAAGCGGGAACGCGGCGCCGTCGAGGCCTGACCCGAACTGTTTTCCCCGGTCGGTTCCGCGCTGACGTATGACTGTTCCCGTCGCCCTCCTCGGCGCAACCGGCGCCGTCGGCCAACGGTTCGTCCAGCTCCTGGCCGGCCACCCGGAGTTCCGACTCAGTGCGGTCACCGCCAGCCCCGACAGTGTCGGCTCGACCTACGGTGACGCCGTGGACTGGCACCTGGACACCCCGGTACCCTCCGCAATCGAGGACCTCGAGGTCCGGCCCACCGACCCGACCGCCATCCCCGATGACGTGACGCTGCTCTTCTCCTCGCTCCCCTCCTCGGTCGCCGCGGACGTCGAACCCGCCTTCGCCGAGGCGGGGTATGTCGTCTCCTCGAACTCCTCGAACGAGCGATTGGCCGACGACGTCCCCCTGGTCATCCCCGAAGTCAACCCGGAGCATCTCGGGGTGATCGACCGACAACGCCGGACCCGCGAGTGGGATGGCGCCCTCGTGAAGAACCCCAACTGCTCGACGATCGCCATGGTCCCCACACTGTCCGCCCTCACATCATTCGGTCTCGACCGCGTCCACGTCGCCACTCTCCAGGCGGTCAGCGGCGCCGGATACGACGGCGTCCCGTCGATGGCGATCATCGACAACGTCATCCCCCACATCGACGGGGAGGAGGCGAAGATGGAACAGGAGACCACGAAACTCCTCGGCACACGGACCGGGGATGGCCTCCACGCACACGACGTCACGGTGTCGGCCTCCTGTAACCGTGTCCCGACCATCGATGGCCACCTTGAGAACGTCTGGGTCACCACCGATGACTCCCTCACTGTCGAGGCCGCCCGCGAGGCCTTCCAGGCCGCCCCCAGCATCGACCTCCCCAGTGCCCCCGACAACCTCATCGAGGTCGCGACCGAACCTGACCGGCCACAACCCCGACTCGACCGCCTGCAGGGCGACGGAATGACCATCACCGTCGGCGGCATCCAGACGACCGCGGACGGGCTCCAGTACAACTGCCTCGTCCACAACACCATCCGGGGCGCGGCTGGTGCGAGTCTCCTCAACGGCGAACTCCTCGCCCGCGAAGGCTACCTCTGAGGAGGGTGCAGGACCCGCCGAATCGCAAACGGTTTTCAGCGTCGCCCCAGAACCTCCGAGTGTGACAGCCGAGGCCGCCGATCTCTCGACGCACGCGAAACTCGTTCGCGTGGTCCTCGCCGAACGCGGCCCCCTCTGTCCCCGGGAGGTCGCCGAGGAGGCCCATCTCTCGACGGCGACCGCCGAGGCCGCCCTCGAGGAACTCGGCGACCACGACATCGCCGAACCCGTCTGTGGGATGGCTGCCACCCGCGAAGAAGTGTACGGGCTCGCCACCGACGCGTAACCCGGCGGGACGTTCAAATGCGTGGAGCACCGACCACCGGGTGCGTACCGCAGTCCCCACCCGAGTTGCCACCAGGCGGCGATGACGGCCCGGCGAACCCCGGTACGCGACATCACCACGGACCCGACGTCAGTCGGGTGTCCCGCCCGGCACGAGGGTTTCCCGGTCGACGCGGCACTCCGCCATGGGATGACACCGGGTGTTAGTGTTCCGGGCGCACACGTTCGAACTACCGCAGATACGTCTCAAGTGAGTCTACGACACGATTTACGAATTCGTCAGTAACGCGGCCCTGCCACGCGACGAGGTCTTCGCTCCGAGGCGAGTGGATCGCCCACGGCGAGACGAACGACTCTCGTGGAACACCGCCCGTTTCCCAGATGTCCTCCCCGAGACGAAGCGAGTCGTCGTATTCCTTCGTCGAGATAGCGACCGCGACGTGTTGCTCGTCGGCGAACGGGTGGGAACTGTTGTTCACGACGAGCCACGGTCGCTGGCGATCAGTGCCGAGTTTGAACGGGTCGGTACTCCTGACGACATCGCCGCGTTCCGGCTCCATCGATTACTCGTCCTCGCTCGAATCCCGTTCGCTCGGATGCGGCTGGTCGGGTGCGACAGCGTCCCAGTGCTCCGACTCGATTCCGCCGTCGGCTTCGTCGAGCTGTTCGCTCACGTCGTGCAGATCGTACGCTGCGGCGACCCGCTGTTCGTCCTCCGTGATTGCCCAGTACTGTCCTCGATGGCGGACGAGGTCACGCTCTTTCAATCGCGTGAGCGCGGTGCCGACCGTGTTCGGGTCCTCGTCGATGGCGGTAGCTATCTCCGACCGGGTGAACGCCGCGTCCCGGTGCGTGTGGAGGTACGTAATCACCTGCTCGGGCACACTCGGTCCCTCCGGAAGGTCACCCGATTCGAACTCGTCGATGCTCACGGGCATACTGCGGAATTAGCATGCTTACGTAATGAATGTACTGCCGTACTTCCGGTGCGGATTCACTAGTAGATCCTCGCTCGGTAGTGTTCCGGGCGTACATTTTCCACCCGCCTGGTGACTGCCCAACAGATAGTATAGGATCGGAGCCACCGTCGGTGGCTGGGCCCGATCCACCGTCCTGTTCAGCGCCGCGGTTTGGAACCAGTCAGTGATTCAACGGGTGGGCGGTGATACCCACGCCCTCTCGAGTTCGGTGGCGCCTTCCTTCGTGGCGCTGCCTGAAAGCACGGAGATTCCACTCCTCGATCAGGACGGATCGGCACTGCGCCACGTAGACCCCGTACGCTGGGCGTTTTCTTCGGGGGCATCAATCTCATTACCATCGGGGTCGCACCCATGGCCTCACCTCCGGAGTCGATCCGGATCCTGCACGTCGACGATGAGCCGGACTACCCGGACATGGCCGCAACGTTCGTCGAACGTGAAGCCGACCGCTTCGACATCCAGACGGCGACCGGGGGCGTGGTTCGTGATCACTGGCGTTTGGTCCACGCCCGCCGGAACAGCGCCCCGGTGACACCGGGAATGAAGCTCCGAGACCGAGGAGCCGCCTGCGAACGGTAGCGAGCCGACCCTGGGTGGGTCCACCCGAGGACATCCAGTACTGGACGGCACACGGTCCCGGCTATCGGTCGTTGCAAATCGCCCTCCGCCGAATACTTGTATCGCCATGCCCGGGTACCTTGATAATGACCGACCATCCACTCGAGGAGAGCACAACCATCCTCGAGCTCTCCCCGGCCGAGCGCGAGGACCGCGACGTGGATGCCACGGACGTTCGTGAGGCACTCCACGATGTCATCCAGCGGGGCGACCAGGCAGACAAGGTGATCGAGGACTGTACGTTGCCCGATCTCGCCCTCGCCAACCGAGAGGTCGGAAGCACGAACAGACACCCCGTCGTCTTCCGCGACTGTGCATTCCCCGAGGGAATCGGGGCAGCCCATGCCGATATCAGGGTCCCGGTCCGCTTCGAGGACTGCAGCATCGCGGGCGCCGAACTGGACGGTGCCCGCTTCGAGTACGACCTCGTACTCCAGGAGACGACGTTCACCGACAAGGTCACCGGCTTCGAGGCACGGTTCGATCGCGATGCTGACTTCACCGGGACGACGTTCACCGCACCAGTCTCCTTCGACGAGGCGACGTTCGCCGACGATTCGAGCTTCGATGGGGCCACGTTCGAACAGGCGGCCTCGTTCCGCGCGGCGTCGTTCACCGGCATCTCGAACGAACTCGACGACAACGCCAGTTTCGACGGCGCCACCTTCGAGGCAGGGGCGGCATTCCACCAGGCAACCTTCGGGTTCACCAGCTTCGAAGCGGTCTACTTCGAGGGGCAAACGACCTTCCAGGAAGCCCGTTTCGACGGTGACGCGGTGTTCGACGGCGCCACGTTCCGCGAGGAGGGGGATTTCGACGAGGTGCGGTTCGGCGAAGACGCCTCCTTCGACGACGCCGTCTTCGCCGCGGCAGCCGTGTTCCGGGGCGCAACCTTCGAAGGGGGCGCCCGATCGCTACAGGACGACGCCCGGTTCGTGGACACGGGCTTCCAGGCCCAGGCGAACTTCCGGGACACCCGGTTCCGGTACGTGAACTTCGAACGGGCGACCTTCCACGATCACGCGATGCTCGAGGAGGCCCGGTTCGGAGCTGATGCCGACTTCAAAGCCACAACCTTCGACGGGGAGGTGGACTTCGACGAGGCACAGTTCGAGGGCGATGCGGACTTCTCCGGCGCTCGCTTCGAGGGGCCAGCGGTGTTCCGCGGAGCGACCTTCGAGGGCCAGGCCCAACACCTCGAGAAGAACGCCGTCTTCGAGAACGTCCACTTCGCCAGCGCGGTCGACTTCGACAACGCGTCGTTCACCTCCGCGAACTTCCGGGGGACACGCTTCGGGGATGTCACAGACTTCAGTGGCGCCGAGTTCACGGACGACCTCGACTTCAGGGCAGAGGCGGTAGGGGATGATGCTTACGTCGACTTCACCGACGCCGTCCTCAAGGAGGGGGTGATCACCCAACCGGCCGAACACTGGGTGCGATACGATCTCACCCGGGCAAGTCTCGGTGACATCGCCCTCGAAGCCGAACGCAAAGGCGGCGACCGCGAGATCCTCGACTACTTCCGGTTCTGCAATACCGAGTTCAACGAGTTCGACGGGTACGAGTTCGACTTCTCGGCCCACATGTACTACCTCGATCGCAACGACTGGAATCTCCACGCCTTCGAGGAACCTGCTACGAGCCACGACTACGCTCTCGAGATGACCCCGGAGAACGTCGAGACGACATACCTGAAGGCCAAGAAAGCGGCGTCGGCTGGCGGCTACGTGAAGGCCGCCGGAGAGTTCCGGGTACAGCGACAGCGTCACGCCCGGAAGAAACACGTCGCGATCGCCCGCGATGCGGCCGTGGAGGCAGGCGCCAGGGTGGCGAACGCGAGCCGTGCCGTCGAGAACTACTTCCTCGATCTAACCTGTGGGTATGGCATGCGGTTAGGTCGCATCCTTGCGGTGTTCCTCATCGCGCCCCTGCTGCCGGCAGCCCTGTATGCCTTCGGTGGGCAGGCCTTCCGAACGGGGGCGGGCCAACTCTCCTCGATTGGGGCGGTCGCGACGCCGGCGGGGCAGTCCGTACTGTTCAAGAACGTCTACTTCAGTTATATCACGTTCCTGACGATCGGGTACGGGGGTATCGGCCCGAAAGGAGCCCTCGCCCGGATCCTCGCCGGTCTCGAGGTGTACCTGAGCGTCATCCTCGGTGGGCTCGTGTTGTACGCACTCATCAAGCGATCCGAACTCTAAGCGCGGGGGCTCATCGATCCAGCATCCGCGCCATACTGTCCGGTCCCAGACTCGGGTCTCCTGTGCTTGGTGTCGGCCAGCAACTAGGATGGAATCGGTGACTCGGCGCGACGGTCCACTGCAGCCACCCTCGATCGATTGCCTCTGGATGCCGAGCACCGCTGCAGGACCGGTCGGCTGTCCTCATGACCGGGTGAACCACCGCACGAGCCCAGCACTCGTGAGCAGTTCGACCACGCCGAAGACGATTGCTGGCAGCGACGCCATCGTGGGCAGTCCCGCGGCGAGAATGAGTGCTGCCGCGACCGCGAAGTCACGCATTCCGACCGACAGCACTGCCGCAATCCGCGTCGGCCGTGGCTTCGACCACCCGAGGAGGAACCCGACCCCGTACCCGAGTCCGTTCAAAAGGAGGGCGCCCAGGCCGACATCGGCCAAGAGTCGGGCGTTCGATCGAATGACCTCGGCGTTGGCGGCGGTCACCCCGCCGATAATCAGGATCACCATCACCGCGGAAACCGCCGGATAGTACGTATCGTAGGCTTCGATCGATCCGGGTAGCGGGCACGGAGGGCGACGGCGAGGACCATCGGTGCGACCACCGCCACACCGAGCTGTTCGACGATGGGCATCGTCGGAACGTCCCCTCTGCCGACGAGGAGGGTCACGACTGCCGGGATGAACACGACGCTGCCGATGTCGATGACGACGAGCGCACTCGTCGAAACCGCGGTCTCACCGCCGGTGAGTTCGGTCATCACCGGCGTGACGAGCTCGGGCGTAACCGCCCCGAGGATGACGAACCCGACTGTCAGCGCCGGTGACAGACCGAGGGCGCGGGCGATCACGACTGCCAGAAATGGCATCGTCATGTGGCCGACCACGACAAGTGCGAGCGTTCGACCGTCGATCTGACGGAACTGCGACACCGTCAACGTCAGCGAGATGCTGCCGATCATCACCGCCAGAATCAACGTCGAAGCCTGGGTCAGGACGGCCACGCCCGGGACAGCGATCCCGACTCCGACCGAGAGCAGAATCCAAACCAAGAGATACTCCTCAATGAAGTCCGTCACTTTCATCGCGGGTGTCCGACCCGACGTGTGTGGTGGTACCGTATCACGACTCCGATTCTCTTCCACCGCGCGTCGAGAGGATGCAACCAGCGACCGCGGCGACGGACGGGTACCGTTTCACGCCGACCGGCAGGTGCGGCTTGTTCCACGGGATGGGGATTCTTTGGGCCTGTCCCACCGCTGAGACGAATCGTTATCTTCTTTCAAGGCTGATCCGACGACGTGACCGAGTACGAAGCAACGTTCCAGATCGATTCAGAATCAGACGCGTACGCCGTAGCACGGTTGATGGCTGCGGTCTACGACTCTCTCCGCGAGGAATCCCGCACCCTGCGGGAGGGATCGAGTGACTCCTCGGAGATGATCGTCCAGTTCCGGGAACTCCGGGAGGCCGCACGCCAACCGAAACCGGGGCGACTGACGGTGACGTTCGAACAGCGAGACGAGGCCTTCGAAGACTAATCGCTCCGTAACGGTACCCCGCTCTCGGGGCCTCGACGATGCCACTCGCCAGAGCGGCTCTGAAGAATCGAAGTGCCGTCAAGTCGCCGTCAAGCGACGGGACGAAACTCTAGTTGCTGCGGACGACGTTCGTCGCGCGGGGCCCCTTGGGGGCCTGTTCGATATCGAAGTCGATTTCCGTTCCTTCCGTCAGATCTTCCCCGCCGACGTCGTCCATGTGGAAGAACACGTCGTCGTCAGAGTCGTCCGTCGAGATGAAACCGTAACCGCCCTTGTCGTTGAAGAAGTCAACCTTACCGTTTGCCATTGCATCTACACATGCCTCCCAGCCACCGATAAGAGTTCCGTATCTGTTTTCAGACTCCGTCGACCAGAGAGTATGTGACCAGTTTAACTGGGTATCACCCATCAACCGTCCAATGTAGTGCTGGATTCGGCCGGAGATATGCTGGCCGAACCAGTCGATCCCGTGGTTCCAACAGTTCGGACCGGCAGCAACTCCCGCTATTCGGTCGGTCAAGCTCTCAACGACCAGGACCGCACCTCGGCGAACGGTGGTGCCACAACGAGGGTGAACCCCTCAAGCAGATCGTCGCTGCCAATCGGGGAGGGCGCCTGACACAGTCGATCCCTCGCTCCCCAGGGTCCACTAGCCATCGGTGAGGGCTGCTCTGGCGACGGCGAGATCGTCGCGGGTGTTCACGTCGAGGAAGGTGCTGGGATCGGTGTGGGGTCGCCACTCGTCCTCGGTCACCACGGTCATGTCGAGGTGATCGAGGACCCCATGCAGCGATGCGTTCCCGGTCTCGACGGAGGTCCGACACGCATCCCGCATCGGGTCACTGCGGTAGACGGCCTGCACCGGTCGTAACCGGTCGTCGACTCGGGGGACGACACCATCAGCGGCAGCGATGCGGTCGTACAGCAACTCGATGAATGTCGGGTCCACCAGTGGATTGTCACAGGCGACGACGGCGGCATGCGATGCTTCGACGGCCCCGAGGGCTTCCGCGAGTCCCGCTGCAGGACCCCGGTCGGGCTTTCGGTCTTCGACGATAGTGGTTCGCATGGTCGTCCCGGCAAGTGCGTCGGCGACCCCCGCCGACTGGGCCGGCCGACAACTCACGACCACGCGCGTCAGTACGGCCTCCAACCGGTCGATGACGTGGCCGAGTAATGGCCGCCCCGCCAGGTCGGCGAAGGCCTTGTCTTCGCCCGAGAACCGCGTGGATCGACCGCCGGCCAACACCACCGCTTCGCGATCGGCGTCGATCATGGCGGACGATGGGTCCGGAATATCCAGGTCTCCGGGTTCTGTTGGCGGACCTCGGCCGCCGGGGCAACAGCGTCGGTCGGAACCGGGTCGCCCCCCAGGAACCCGGGCTCATGGCCGGATGGGCGCTCGCGAATGGTCCAACCTGGGTGACTCATGTCTGCCAGACGATTTCCCCCCATGAGTTTGCGGTCGTCTCGGCGGTGTCCATGGTATCTCCCGGCGACCGAATGTCACTAACACGGTGTAGCTCTCAGTTATAGCTGACGGCAACTCTTCGGGCAGGGCGACAGACCCCATCGGGAGGAGCGCGACGATGATGAGTTTCCCAGCAATCACTACTCTCCGTCTCATTGGTGGCCACCGCGATGGGGAATCTGCTTGGCGAGGGAACTGGGGACAACTAGGGCCATGGAGTCCATCCTCCACCTCCGCAGTCAAAAATATTCAGTCTGGATGGTACCCACAGGTAGGATGTACCGGTCAGATCGGTTGGATAGCGCTTAGCGGACCAGGTGGCGCCACCATTCTTAGCGGGTCTCAGTCGCGTTCCCCGGGTCACCTCACAGCCGGAATCCCAACACCAATCAAACATCTGAGATAGTTTGGGGGCGGCCCCCGAGCCGACGATTAGCCCAGGACGTATCGAAGCGCCGGGTTGTTCTGGACGATGTTCCACTCCTCGACGTACTGGTCGATGCCATAATAACGGCCAGCACCGAACGCGCCGAGTACGAACAGCAACGCGATGTAGACGATGTGGTCGTCGACGAAGACACTGTGGGCGAGCGGAAGACTCGACGCCCAGTAGAACCACATGGTGATGGCCCCCCAGAACGCACTCCAGCGGACCGCGGCCCCGAGGATGAGTGCCAGGCCGACGAGGGTGAGCCCCCACATGTTGAGGAGATCGATCACCGGCATGAGATCGCTGCTCGCCATCGCCGAGAAGAACCCCTTGAACGGGTTGGCCTCGGGCACCCCGTTGAGGTAGCCGGCCGCGGTCCAGTCGCCTTCCATGACCTTCGTGATGCCGGCGAAGAAGAAGTGCCAGCCGATGAGCACCCGCATCAAGAGGAGGGCGGGGCCGGACCACCGCCGGGATACTTCGACGTAGTGCTCCGCGCCGGTACTGATCGGGATGTTGTCTTCGGTTGCCATAGAGTGATCACCCCAGGAGGTACTTCAAGCTCGGATTGGTCTCGACGATCGGCCACTCCTCGATGTAGCCATCGATGCCCAGGTACCGTCCGGCCCCAAACGCGCCGAGGCCGAACAGGATGACGACGTAGATGATGTGATCGTCGATCAGGATGCTATTGGCCAGCGGGAGACTGGCCGCCCAGTAGAACAGCATCACGATATTCCCCCAGAAGGCACACCAGCGCACCGCGCCACCGAGGATGAGGCCGAGCCCGATGAGGGTGAGCCCCCAGGCGTTGAGGGGGTCGATCAGCCACAGCCAGTTGTTCGCGAGGTACGGCCAGAACTGGGGGATCGGGTTCCCCTCCGGGATGGCATGCAGCAGGAATCCCGAGGCACTCCACCCTGGGTTGAGGAGCTTCGTCAACCCGGCGTACAGGAAGTGCCACCCCAACAATACGCGCAGGACGACCAGTGCGGGGCCGAACCACGTGGTTGAGACTTGGAACCGGTCAGTTGGGCTTGCTTCGGCTGTTCCCATGCTTTGTCACCACGGGAGAACTTTTCACCGGGCGTCCACTTATAAGGTGTGGGTGGTTCTAGCGGTGATGGCTCCGGGATGGACGGACGGCGCCGGCCGAGACGAGTCGGCTAGTTGGCATGTTTTAGGTGCGTCGTTCCCACCGTCGACAGAGGGAACGGTTTTTCGCCCGGGGCGCCCAGCCACGAGTATGGAGGTGACCGACCTCGGGGCCCTCTCGGCAGATCGCCGGAACCGGCTCCTCAACCGGGATGCCGGCATCACCGAGATCACAGACGATGTCGCCGACATCATCGACGCGGTCCGCGAAGACGGTGACGCGGCGCTCCGCCGGTTCGCGAGGGAGTTCGATGACGTCGACAAGGACCACCTCGAGATCACCGACCGCCTCCCCGCTGCTCGGGACGCGGTCGACCCACGCGTTGAGGCGGCGATCGAGGCCGCCGCTGCCAACATCCGGGCGTTCCACGAGAGCCAGGTCCCCACCGACCAGGTCCAGGACATCGACGGCCGACGGCTCGGACAGCGGTTTCGCCCCATCGACCGGGTGGGCGTCTACGTGCCTGGCGGGGATGCCGCCTACCCCTCGAGTGCGTTGATGGGCGTGATCCCGGCGGTGGTCGCAGGCGTCGAGGAGGTGGTCGTCGCCACGCCACCGGCGACCGATCCCGATCCCGCGACATTGACCGCGATCGATGTCGCCGGTGCCGACGCGGTGTACGGCGTCGGCGGCGCCCAGGCCGTCGCCGCGCTCGCATACGGGACCGATACCATCGCCCCGGTCGAGAAGATCGTCGGCCCCGGGAACCGGTGGGTGACTGCCGCCAAGGCTGCGGTCCGGAACGACGTCGCCATCGACTTCCTCGCCGGGCCGAGCGAGATCCTCGTCATCGCCGACGACACCGCGACACCCGCGTACGTCGCCGCCGACCTCATCGCCCAGGCCGAACACGACCCCAACGCCAGTGCCGTCGCCGTCCTCACCGATGACTCGACCGCTGCAGCCGTCACCGAAGCCGTCGAGGACCAGCTCCCCGATCGGGACCGTGCCGACGTCGCCCGAACCGCTCTAGGGCGACCGGCGAGCGGCGTTTTCACCGCGGCTGACCGAGGGGAGGCCGCGGCCTTCGCCGAGGCCTACGCCCCCGAACATCTGGCGGTCCAGACCCGCGACCCGGACGACATCGTCGACCGTGTCCCCAGTGCGGGGAGTGTCTTCGTCGGCGAAACCACGCCGGTCGCCGCAGGGGATTACGCCACCGGACCGAACCACGTCCTCCCGACCGGCGGTGGAGCCCGGGTCACCGGCGGGCTCAGCGTCGACACCTTCCTGCGGGCGACAACCGTCCAACGGGTAGACCGCGACGCACTCGCCTCACTCCGGGAGCCCGTGACCACACTCGCCCGAGAGGAAGGGTTGGAGGCCCACGCCGCCAGCATCGACGTCCGGTTCGACGACGAGGGGACCCACCACCAAGATTAACCCGGTGGCCGCCAAGGCAGTGGATATGAGCACGGACACCCATGGGGGCGGCGAGGGGGCTGTCCTGCGGGTGACCGAAGACGCAGCGAAGCGCGCACTCGACCTGCTCGCAGAGGAGGGCCACGACGCGGACTCGGCAGGCTTGCGGTTGTACGTCGAACAAGGGGGCTGTGCGGGACTGTCCTATGGCCTGTGCTTCGAGGAGACACCAAGCGACGAGGACGCCGAACTCGAGTGGCATGGGCTCCGCGTGTTCGTCGACCCCGCCAGTCAGGAGTACGTCGCCGGCAGCGTCGTCGACTTCGAAGGCGGGTTACAGGGCGCCGGATTCTACGTCCAGAATCCGAATGCGGAGGGCGAGTGCGGATGTGGCGAGAGTTTCCGCACCTAGGTGTCACTCCACGAGTTCGAAGGCGACCTCGACCTCGGCTTGATATTCCCGATCCTCGACTGAGGCCACCTCGACGCCCTGGGATTGGACCTCGACCCACGCCACGTTCTCTAAGGTTTCCTCCGCCCGGTCTAAGGCGTCGTCGACGGCGGCGTCGAAACTCTCTGTACTCGAGCCGATCAGCGTGACTTTCTTGAAGACCACTGGAGAGACCTCCGTGCACGTCTGCGGTCGCGAACGCAAAAAGTGACCGGCCCGATCGGATGCGGGCCTACACGACGGCGATCCCGCCTTTCATCCCGAGCGGCAGGTGGGGTTCGCAGTGATAGAGGGCGATTCCTGCCTGGTCGAAGGTGTAGGAGTACTGGACCCCCGTCGCTTGAATCGGTTCCCCCGAACTGAACGTGTAATCCGATTCCTGGAGCTGCTCCTCGGGCAGCGCTTCGACGTTGTGCTGTTGGCCTTCCCCGGTCCAGTTGAACTCGATGGTCGTCCCCGTCGAGATGGCGACCGCGGACGGGGCGAACGCGTAGTTGCCGCCGTTGCCCTCCGCCCCGACGTCCACGGTGACGGTCCCCTGTCCCGTCATATCCGTCAAGGACCCGTCGAAGGTACTGTCCGCCCCGCCAACCGTCGTCTCGGTCAACCACGTCTCGATCGCGGGATAGTCCTCGATACGCGGCCCGCCGTTCCCGCCATCTCCCCCTTCGGTGCACCGGCGACGCCGATGAAGGCAACCCCACCAACCGCCCTCAGGTACTGTCGTCTATCAATCGACTGCATACGCATAGTCTCGTCGCCGCCAAGATAAAACACGCCCTCGTTCTCAGTGATTGACACTACCCTAGCGCGATGCCATGCGCTCGGCCAGTGTGGTCACCATCCCCGAGAGGTACGCGGTCCCCCATGCCGCGACGACGAGGCCGCCGGCCGCATCGAAGACGAGGTCGAGCATCGAGTCATCGAGCCCGTACTGCGTGAGGACGGCATCGGAACCGAGGCCGGTCGCAACCGCCGCGAGGCCGAACTCCAGGACCTCCCAGCCGACACCGAAGGCCAGCACCAACACCACCAGGAACGCGAAGAGGAACCGCGGCGGCAAGACGATGTTCTCGTTGTGGACTTCGACCGCCCGCGTGGTCGCATACCCCGCGCCTGCGACGATCGACGAGGAGACAGCGTGGGTGAGGTGGTCCCACCACCAGACGGTCTGGTAGGGGCCAAGCGTCCCCACCGCGTGGAGGAACACCGCCGTGGTCAACCACAACACCAGCGCCGGGTCCATCGAGATCCTCAGATCGCGGTTCAGGACCGCCGGCAGTTCGGTCACGGCCAACGCGACGCCGGTGTTGACGACGATGCCGGGGTCCTTGCGGACGAGACCGACGACCAGGAACCCGACCAAGGCCACCTGCATCCCACGGGTCGCCTGTCGTTGCCGCCGCGTCGAGATACCGAGGATGTCCCGTAGCCGTCGTTGCAGGAACGTCACCGGGTTCATCGGATGTGCTCTCGGACCTCCCGTGGGAGCCGCGTCTCGGTCCGTGCGCGGCGACGGAAGTACAGTTCGAAGACGACGCCGGCGACGATCCCGGCCGCCGTCGAGTAGACGAACTCCCACATCACCGCCGCCTCGATGGCGGCCTCGGCGACGCCGGGTTCGAGGATGAACGTGGTCCCCAACCAGACGTCGGCGCTCCACCGCAGCACGGCCCAGACTCCCGCGGTCGCCATCGTCGCCACCACGACGAACAGGATCGCGAACCACTCCGTCATGCGGACCGCGGTGAACACATCGAGTTCCACCGCGACGATCAGCGCCAATCCCGCCACGGAGAGGTAGGTGGTGAGCTGGCCCGAGAGCACCGTCCCGGCGATGGTGTGCCCGACCAACGGGAGGGCTGCCAACGCCAGGACCTCCCAGGGTAACATCGCGTCCCGATCATGGAACCCCAGTGGCGGAATGACCGCCAACACGAAGACCCCGGTCGCGAACGCGGCCCACGCATAATCCCCGGTCGCTAGACTGGTGAGGACCACGGACGCGACGAACGTGATCAACACCCAGCCAAGAACGGTGTTGAACTGCTGGTCTTCGATCAGTGGTGCCAGTCCCTCGGACGCCGCCATACACGTCCTAGCAACCGCAGTCAGGAAAAGCTACGTCCCGACGAGGAGGTAGGTCCCCGTGTAGGCGATCCATCCGACCGTGATCGCGGCCAAGCCCGTGACGCCGATCGTCCAGGTGTCGACGGTCTCAAGCGGCCGTCGCGTCGGGACGACGCCGACGATACCGAGAGCGAGGACGCTGAACACGAACTGGTAGGACACCGCCATCGTCGGCGGGGTGAGGACCAGGGCCGCAACCGCATAGCCTGCGCCGATACCGGCGCGACGATCCACCCCGCCTCGGATCGACCGATGGGTGAGCCATGCCACGGTTGCCACCCCGGCCCAGAGCACCGTGACCTCCACGCCGAACGCCAACAACAGATCGAGCGTCGGATCGGGGAATGGCGCGACGCGCGTCGCGACCACCGTCCACTCGAGGGGGTAGAAGAACGCGGGTGGGGTCCCGGTGAACACGTCCCCGAACGGGTGGGTGAGGACTCCGACCGCCGCAACGGCGACGCGGTCCCGCGTCGAGAACGGCCACCGGCTGGCGAGATAGCCGAGGAGCCCCCCAACGACACCGAACACCGCCATGCTGCCGGCCGCGAGCGGACCGGTCACGATGCCGACCGTGACCACGAGCCCGGCGAGGATGGTGACGGCGATACGCGATCGGTCACCCAAGAGGCCGAATGCAACGGCGGCGGGGACGCCGACGAGCAGTGAGTGGGTCGCCCCGCGGTGGACGACCGTCGACGCCCGCCAGAAGCCATCAGCCATCGCGAACGCGTCACCACCGGCGAACAGCCCGGCGACAGCGAACACCATGTCGATGTCGGGCACGGTCGCGAACAACCCCGCGAGGCCTCCGAGGCAGAGTGCGGTCCGCCGTGAACGGCCCAGGCCGACGGCTGCCGCCGCGACCATCACGAACGCGAGGACCGCATGCCCGATGAACACGACCTGACTACGGGCGTGAACCGCTTAAGGCACCCGGCGTTACTCGGCGTCGAGCCGCGTCCACCGTTTCTCGACGTCCGCGTTCGCGCGGACGACGGTGTCCCCGTCGACGTCGAACCGTGTCTTCCGCAGGTCGATCTTCTCGACGGTCCCGGTCATGTCTCCGGCGGTCACCCGATCGCCCACACTGAAGTCCGGGTCTCGTAACAGGTAGATGCCGGCGACCGCATCAGCCAACATCCCCGAGAGCGCATAGGAGACCCCCAAGGCGACGAACCCGGTCGCGGTGCCCAGTGCAGCCGCGATCTGATTGAGACCGAGGATCGCCAGGAACGCGAGCAACACCGCGAACCACAGGAACGCAGAGAACACGGCGAGCCCGACCTGTTGGTAGACGTCCTGCCCGGGTAACCCGCGGTCGAGGACCGATCCAGCGATCACCAGAACGATCTTGACGCCGATGCCGGCCACCACCAGAAACACCACCCCCGCAAGCAGTCGTGGCGCTGCAGCCGTCACGTCGGCGAGGAATCGATCGATGACGTCCCCGAGGATACCGGCCGCCACAACGGACTGAAAGCGTGGCATACCACCACCCTCGCCCGCCACCCTGTTGGTCGTTGTCCCCGATCGACCGGTAGGCTCAGGAGCTGCCCGTTCACTACGCCAGCGCCAGGGGTGTCACCACCGAGTGCGAGGACCGGATCCGACAGGTCGGCGACGAGGACCGATAGGTTTGGGTGGCGGGCGCTCTGACCCTTTCTCAATGACTCGGGTCGTCGTCCCCGTCCGGTACCCGCTCACGCCACGGTCGCGGCGCACCCTCGAGCATGCAGTCCGCATCGCCGAGGAACGGGACGCAGACCTCACCGTCGTCCACGTCGCTCTCTACCAGATGGATCGCGACGTCACCCGGACCGAGCTGAAAGCCGCCGTCGAACGTGCCGTCGGTCGACTGCCGCGCGCCCGGTACGTCGTTCGACGGGGGTTCCTCGTCGAGCAGACGATCCTGGATGAGGTGGCCGCCGAGGACGCCGATATCGTCGTCGTGGGCCGCGCCCAGGTCGGGCGGTTCCGCCGGTTGCTCCGACGACTGCTCGACGAACCCGACATCGAGGCGTTTCTCCGGCGCGAGGTCGACTGCGAGGTTGTCACCGTCCCCGACGCCTAGGGCTCCCGTCCATCGGAGCGTTCAGGATCGTCGACGGCGACCCGGGCGGTGCCACTCGTGTCGTCGAACATCAGGTGGCTGTGTGGGTACGCGATCGTCACGTCGTCTGCGGTCTCCAACCGGTCCCACACCGCCGTCTGGACCGCCGACCGCGTCGCCAACAGCCGATACGGTCGGTTCGCCCAGTACCGCAACCGCAGGTTCACCCCGTGGTCCCCGTACTCGTCGATGTAACAGGTCGGCCCTGCGGGATACCGGGCACTCCCGATCCGGATGTCCGGCCCGCTCGCAATCACGTCATCGACCTCGGCGGCCGCCTCCTCGATGAGGGTGCGTGCCTCCTCGAGGTCGCCCTCGTAGGTCACCAACACGTCCAGTGCCAGCCGCGTGCGCTCGTCCTCGGCCGAGTAGTTGACGACGTCCCGCTCTCTCATCTCGGCGTTTGGGACCACCAGGAACGTGTTCTCCAGGGTGAACACCTTCGTGTACCGCAACGTGATGTCCTCGACGAAGCCGCGTTCACCGGTGTCGACGAACTCGATCATGTCCCCGATCTCGTAGGGCTGGTCGGCCAACACGAACAACCCGTTGATGACGCTGCCGACGATCGGCGCCAACACCAGGCCCAACACAGCCGAGAACACGGTCACCGACAGCGCCAACTCCGTGATGCGCAACCCTAAGACCGTCAACGCGAGGAACACCCCGACGACCAGGGCCGTGACCCGCATGCTCCGCAATACCGTTCGCGTGATCGATGGGCGTTGGAACCGGCGGGCCACCCGCCGCCCGAACAACCGGATGATGATTCGGCCGATCACCCAGGATGCCACCACGACGCCGACAGCCAGCACCGGGCGCCCCCACTCGGTCCGGGCGAGTTCCTGGAGCCAGTCGATGGCGGCGCCCACCTCGCTCATACACCGGCCTCATCGGCCTCCCGCAAAACGGTTGCGCCCCGGGTCAGGCCTCGACGGGGTCGCCGTCGCCGACGGCCTGGATGCCCTCGTCGGTCACCAGGTAATCGACCAACCGGATCGGTGTCGCATCGTAGGACGGATTCTCCACGGCGAACCCCTCCGGAGGCTCCCGGATTACCTCCGATCCGGACCGGAAGTCGTTCTCGAATCGGAACCCCGACTCGACGACCTTTGCACTGGACCCCGCCACGTACACCGGGACCTCGGCATCGGCCGCTGTCGCCAACAACGGGTAGGTGCCCACGCGGTTGTACAACGTCCCCGAGACGATGCAATCCATCCCCAACACCACGGCGTCACACTCCCCCATAAAGAACCCAGACGCGGAGTCGACGATCAACGTGGGGGCCACTCCCTCGACCTGGCCGAGTCGCCGCGCCGTCTTTCGCCCGAGGTGGCGTGGCCGAGCCTCGGTCACGTAGACGGACAGTGCCGCCCCGTCGGCCGCCGCCCGTTCCAGCCCCTCCAACACCGTCGTCGAGTAATCGTGGGTCAACACCGTCGCACCATCGTCCAGTTCCTCGGCAAGCAGGCCCGCCGCCCGGTCCTTGGCCGTCTCGACGCGCTCGACGGTCGCCTCGATGGCCTCACGGGTCAACTGCTTGGCCGCCTCGACGGTGGTCGGGTCGGCCTCCCGGACCTCCTCGACGATCGATCGCTGGGTCGTCTGCAGAGAGGCATGCGAGGGGTTCGCGCGCCGCAGCGCCGTACTGTTCCGTTCGAGGGCGCGGACGTACTCCTCGACGGTGGCGAACTCGCGGTCGGTCACCGCCGTCAACGCCTGCGCGGCCTTCACCGCGACGACCGAGGAGCTATGCGTCTGCATCTCCCGGATCTCCTCGGCGGTCTCATCGATCATACCGGACGCGAGGAGGGTTCGAGCCAAAGGCTTTCCGGGGCTGGTCAGCCTTTGATGTTGCAGACCGGGAAGGTCCGGGCGACCCGGTCGCCGATCCCCAACGCATCGGAGACCCGCACGACCTCGTCGACGTCCTTGTAGACGCCGGGGGCCTCCTCGGCGATCGTCGCACCGCTCTGGGCCTTGACGTAGATCGCCTGCTCGTCCCGTAACGCGTCCTGGACGTCACCGCCCCAGAACTCCTGTTTTGCCTGGGTGCGACTCATCAATCGGCCCGCACCGTGGGCCGTCGACCCGAAGGTCAATCGCATCGACTCGGCGCCGCCACGGAGCACGTAACTACCCGACCCCATGTTCCCCGGGATGATGATCGGCTGGCCGACCTCCCGATAGGCCGCGGGGACCTCCGGGTGGCCGGGCGGGAACGCCCGCGTCGCCCCCTTCCGGTGGACGAAACATTCTCGCTGGCCGTCGGCGGTGTCGTGCACTTCGCGTTTGGCGATGTTGTGGGCGACGTCGTAGAGCAGCTCCATGCCCATCTGCTCCCAAGGCCGGTCGAAGACGTCCGCGAACACCTCCCGTGTCTGGTGCATGACCAGCTGGCGGTTCACCCACGCGAAGTTGATCGCGGCACACATCGCCCCGTAGTACTCCTCGGCGAGGCGTGAGCCGGCGGGGGCCGCTGCGAGCTCCTTGTCCGGCAATCGGTCCACGAGGTCGGCGTGTTCGTTCTCGATATTCCGAACGTAGTCCGTACAGACTTGGTGGCCCAGACCCCGTGACCCACAGTGGATCAACACCACGATTTGGTCTGGTTCGAGCCCGTAGGCGGTGGCGACCTCGTCTCGGTAGATGTCGGTGACTCGTTGGACCTCAAGGAAGTGATTCCCGCTACCGAGACTCCCGATCTGGGTGGCGCCACGTTGTTTCGCTTTCTGGCTGACTGCATTCGGGTCGGCGTCGGGCCGAATCCCCTCGTCCTCGCAATGTTCGAGATCGTCTTCGGTGGCGTACCCGCGTTCGCGCGCCCAGTCCAGTCCGCGGGCCAGGATCTCCTCGACGGTGTCGACGTCCGCTTCGACGACGCCTCCTCCACCGAGCCCAGAGGGAACGGCCTCGAACAGGGCGTCGACGAGTTCCTCCTCGTGCCCCCGGAGGTCGTCGTACTGGAGGGATGTTTTCATCATCCTCACTCCGCAATTAATGTCGAAACCCACGCCGCCGGGCGAGATGCACCCCTCCTCGGCATCGATGGCGGCGACCCCGCCCACGGGGAACCCGTAGCCCTGATGACCGTCCGGCATACAGATGGCGTGGTCAACGACACCCGGGAGCTGGGTGACGTTTTGGAGCTGTTGTAACGTCTTGTCCTCGCGGATTTCGTCGAGCAGTGCCTCGCTGGCGAGAACACGGGCCGGCGTCTTCATCTCACCCGTGGCCTTGATCTCCCAGACGAACTCGGAGATCTCCCGCAGGGTGATGCCGTCGGCCTCGTAGGTCTGCATGGATTGTCATTGGGCGGGTACCCATGAAGGGGTTTCGCCGTATCAGACGTCGAAGACCACGTAGGCGTACCAGCCGTCATCCCGGGGTTCGAGGACCATCTCCGAGTAGGTCACGGCCTTGACCTCGCGGGCGCCGAGTCCCGCGGCGGGCACGCCACGGGCCGTCCCCGTCACCCGCCAGTCGCCGTCCCCGCCCTCGACGGTGGCGTCGTTGTCGACGGGCAACACCGCCCGAACGTCCCGCTGGTAGATGAGTTCGCCGAGGTAGTCGTACAACAGGGAGTCGAGCTCCTCGGCGGTCGCGGTGACCGCGAACCGCTCTCCGACCCCGGGGACGTTGGCCGGGTCGAGGCAGGCGGCCGCCAGGCCGTCGGCGACGGCGCCGAACACGGCGTCGAGCGTGGGGCCCTGGGCCTCGACGGCGACGTCGGCGGTGTGCTCCCGGAGCGAGTAACTCATCGGTCGGACTCCTCGTCGTCATCACCGATTGCGTCGGGGTCGACCTTGGGACTGAGATCGACGGCGTTGAGGCGGCGGAGCTCCTCTTGACTGAGACTCGCCTCCTCCTCGTGGGTGATGGCGACCCCGGTCGTGACGACGGTGCGCATGCCTTCCTCGACGGTCATGTCGACCGGTCGCACCCGTTCCTCCGGGACGTGGGCGAGGAACCCACCCATCACGGGGTTCGGCGCCAGGGGCAAGAACAGCGTGCGCATCCCGTCCTCCCGGGCGGCGTCCTCGATCTCCTCGGGGGTCTCGGTCGTCTCGAATCCGAGGGTGTAGGCGCCATCGTGGGGGAACTCGACGAGGACCACCGACTGGAAGTTCTCGGTGTCACTTTCCAGGAGGACGTCGCTCATCTTCCGGAAGCTCTTGTAGACCCCGCCCAGCCCGGGGATGCGTTCGATGAGGATGTCGAACGTGCTGATCGCCTCCTGGCCGCGTTGGAACGTCGCGAGGAACCCGACAAACACGGTGAGAACACCGAGCAAGACGACGACCCCGGTCTGGACGATGAGCAGCGATCGTCCGGTGGTGAAGCCGGCACGGTTCAGCACCGAGACCAACGGTTGGAGGACCTGGGTGAGGATGTCGACTGCGGCGGTGAGGACGTACACCGTGATGAGCAAGGGCACCACGACGGCGACGCCCGCGAGGGCGGCCTTCTTGAACCGGGTGGCGACGGTGACGGTGGTGTCCACACCAGGACGGTGGTCGGCCATCACCGGTGCCACACGGTGGTGGCCCTAAGGGGTTGCGCATCGGTTGAGGCGTCGTTGACACGTGAGAGCCGGGAGAATTATATCGGGGCATGCCATAGTTGGAGGCGGTGAGTGTCAACGTCTCCGCTGAAGTCGTTCCTCGCGGGGAGACCGACCACGTCGAGGCTGCGTGGACGCTGAAAGAACGCATCAGGACGGCCGAGGGCGTGTTGAAGCAGCGACGCGGCTTTTTCACGAACGCCTACCGTCGATCACGGGTGGACTTATTCCTCGAAGACGACGACGTGATCGCGTTCGCCGCGGCGCGGTCCGATGGGTATATCCTGTTTCTGGCGGTCGCTCCCGAACACCGCGGCGAGGGCCTCGGGGAACGGTTGGTTGGCCGCGTTGCCGAGACCTGTGACTCGGTGAGCTGTCACGCCCGAACCACCAACGAGGACGCGTTGAATTTCTACGAACACGTCGGCTTCGAGCGGGTGCGGCGGGTCGATCGGTACTACGAGGACGGCGGTGACGCCTACTATCTGCGACTCGGCGAGGAACCCGCGCTCCTGGACCGGCTGTCCTCACTGCTCCGGCGGTAGCCACTCGAGAGCGGAACTTCTATGCTCGGTCCAGCGTTCGGTTCGGCGCATGGAGGACCGGACCCGGTCCTACCTCCGCGGTCGGTTCGGCGACCATTACCGACGGGTCGACGTCCAGTCCCCGCCGGACGCCGACCGCCGTGAATGGGGGTACATCCCCTGGACGGCTGGCCCGGACACGACGATGGTCCGGCACAAGTCGCTGCTGGACCTCGGCGACCTCGGGGAGTTCCTCGCCCGGGAACGACCCCGGCATGTCTACTACTCGGCGGGAAGATATCGCAGCCCCGGTGCCGGGACGATGGAGGAGAAGGGCTGGATCGACTCGGATCTCGTCTTCGACCTGGACGCCGACCACCTCCCGGAAGTCGATCTCGGCGAGGATACGTACGCCGAGATGCTTGCGAAGTGTAAGACCCAGCTCCGTCGATTGCTGTCGTTCCTCGAACGGGACTTCGGGTTCGAGCAACTGTCCGTAGTGTTCTCGGGCGGTCGCGGGTACCACGTCCACGTCCGTGACCCAAGCGTCCGATCGCTGGCCTCCGAGGAACGCCGGGAGATCGTCGACTACGTCCGGGGAACCGGGTTGGACTTCGAGGCGTTGACCGACCAGGAGCTCGTCGCCGGGTCGGCGGGCCGATCCAGTCCAGCACCGAAGCGTACCCTCCCGACGGACGGTGGCTGGGCCGCCCGCGCCCACGACCACGTCCTCGCCCGCGTCGATGCGTTGCTGGCGATGCCCGAGCAGGATGCGATCGACGCCCTCACCGAGTACGACGGCATCGGCGAACGGAAGGCAGAGACCGCGCTCCAGGCGGCGCGTGCCAACTACGATGCGATCGAGGCCGGGAACATCGATGTCCACACCGCCTTCTACCAGGTCGCCCGCCGGATCGCGGCCGAGGTCGTCGCCGACCGGCACGCCCACATCGACGAACCCGTGACCACCGACACCAACCGCCTCATCCGGTTACCCGGATCGATCCACGGCGGCAGTGGCCTCCTCGCCATGCCCGTTCCCCGGCCGGACCTCGATTCGTTCGAACCGACCCACGACGCCGTCCCGTCGACCTTCCGCGGCCACGAAATCTCGGTGACAGTCCCCGAATCGAAGACGGTGTGTTTCGACGGGGAAACCTTTACCGTGGAGGCCGGCGACCGGTCCTTACCGGAGTACCAGGCCGTCTACCTGATGTGCCGTGGGTGGGCGGAGAAAGGTGCCGAATGATGAACATCGACGAACTCCGCTCGGTCCAGTCCCGGGAACGGTCGACCAGCGACCTCCAGGAGCTCCGAGATTCCTTCTACGCAGATGTCGCGGAGTACGTCACGGAGCTGCGCGCCGAACGCGACCGCGTTGCAGCCGAGCGGGAGGACCCCTATGACGACGAGGTCATCCGGCTGACCGACGAGATCCGCACCACCGAACAGGTCGTCGAATCCGTCTACGAACGCCGTGTCGGGAAGATCGTGAAACGCGCCAGTTTCGCGGCCAACGACATGGGCGAGGAACCCAGCGGCCTCACCGAGGAGGAACGCGCCCTCTACACCGATATCGTCGACCGGATCGAGGCCAACAAGGAGACCGTCCTCGATGTGGTTACCGGCGATGCCGGTCGGGACGACGCCCAACCCATCCCGCATGACAGCCCGACCGATACCGACGACGCTCGGGACCCAGAACCGGCACCGGAACCGGAGCCAGAGACCGAAGACGACCCAGAGGACCGCGCGACAGTTCGGATCACCGAAGACGTCGGCGAGATCTACGGGGTCGACGACCGGGTGTATACTCTCGAAACCGACGACGTGGTCACCCTTCCCCGGGAGAACGCCGGGCCGCTCCTCGAACGGGACGCCGCCGAATCACTCGAGTAACGAACCCCGGTCTCCCGGGCGCGTGGGGGAACCGCCGTCGGTCGCCGTCGCGGGTCCGGCCCCCGGTGGTGACTGCCCGGTGGGCGGGTCCGGCGCCAAGGTATCGGTTCGGTCGGTTGCGGGGTCGAGTGTGTCGTCTTTATCGAGCAACGCCCGGGTCGAGTTTCCGACGACGAGCAGACTCGACGCTGACATAGCGATTGCGGCGAACAACGGGTTCAACAACCCGGTCGCAGCCAGCGGGATGGCGACGAGGTTGTAGCCAAACGCCCACGCCAGATTCTCACGGACACGGCGCCGCGTCGCCCGCGTCACCGCGAACACCGTCGGTACGGCGGTGAGATCGTCGTCGACGACGACGGCATCGGCCGCGTCGCCGGCGACGTCGGTCCCGCTTCCCATCGCGATACCGACGTCGGCCGCCGCGAGTGCGGGGGCATCGTTGCTCCCGTCGCCGACGAACGCGACCGACCCCCGGTCTCGCAACCGTTCGACGACGGCGGCCTTCCCGGATGGTCGGACCCGGGCGAACACCTCGTCGATCGCCTCACAGGTGCCGAGGCGTTGTGCTGCGGCGGCGGTGTCGCCGGTCAACACGACGACGCGGTCCGCGCTGTCTGCCACGGTCTCGACGGTTGCCTGCCATCCCGGGCGGTACTCATCGCCCGCGACGACCACGCCCTGCACCCGATCCCCCCAGCCCACGTAACTCGGCGTGTATCCCCGTGACTGGGCGAGTTCGTACCGGCCCGCGAGGTGGGGTGGGATCGCGAGATCGTGGTCGTCGATGAGTGACTCGCGTCCGACGACGACGGTCTCGCCGTCGACGGTCGCCTCGACTCCGCGACCCGGGGACCGGTCAACACTCCCGACGTCCGAATCGACGGCAGCGGTCTCGGCGATCGCCTCGGCGACGGGGTGGTCTGCGAACTGCTCGACGGCCCCTGCTCGCTCGAGGGTATCGGGCGATCCGTAGACGTCGACGACCGTCATCGACCCGGTCGTCAAGGTCCCGGTCTTGTCGAGTGCCACCACGTCGATTCCCGGGGCTCGCTCGACGGCGGCGCGGTCGGTCAGGACGATACCGTGGGCGAGCGCGGTTCGCAGCCCGGACGCGACCGCCAACGGCGTCGCCAACCCCAGCGCACAGGGACAGGAGACCACCAGCACCGCCAACCCCGTCAACAGGGCAGCCGTCGTCGTCGCGCCGGTGACCAGCGCTGCCACGGTCGCCAGGACGGCGATCACGACCACGCTCGGGACGAACACCCGGGCGATCCGGTCGGCGAGGCGCTGGGGGCCGGTCCGTTCGCTTTGGACCTCCCAGAGTAACTCCACCAACCGGTCGACCGTGCTCTCTCCGGCCTCGGTCGGCGTGATCACGAGCTCCCCGTCGGTCGCGACCGCGCCACCGATGACATCGTCCCCCGGTTCCTTCCGGACCGGTGCGGCCTCGCCCGTGATGAGTGACTCGTCGACGGCAGCCACGCCATCGAGGACCGTCCCGTCGACGGGGATGCGTTCGCCGGGTCGCACCACGACGTCGTCCCCCGGTTCAAGCGCGTCGACATCCACCGTCTCGATCCCCGAGTCGGTGCGGCGTCGTGCCGTGTCGACGCGGGCCGCGGCCAGCTCCGAGAGGGCGTCCGACGCGCGGCGCCGCACCCGTCGTTCGTAGTGGCGGCCAAGGGTGACCACGACCACGATGACCATGGCGACATCGAAGTAGACCTCCACCCGCCCGACGAGGAGAGCGACGGCACTGTACAGATACGCCGTCCCGGCGGCCAGTGCAACCAACAGGTCGACGTTCGGTTGACGCGCACGGAGGCTCACGATCGCCGACCGGAACAACGGGGCGCCAGTGTACGCGAGGACAGCCGTCGCGAACACCCACACCATCCCCAAGACGTAGGTGCCGGCCGGGCCCGTGACGTCCAGCAGCAGGTCCTCACTGGGCACGCCGAGGTAGACTGGATACAGAAACAGGACATACCACATCATCGACATCAATGTGAAGAAGCCACCCACCAACAAGCGGCCAGCGTCCTCCTGTTCGGCCGCGTCGTCGTCACGTGCGTCGTGAGCTCGGTACCCGGCGACGGTCAAGCCATCGACGAGGTCGCCGGTGCCGACGCCGGGTTCGTGGGTGACCCGGACGAGTTCGGCGGCGTAGGTCGCCTCCGCGTCGACGACCCCGTCGATCTCGGTCGCCTGATCTTCGAGGAACGCCTCACAGGTCGCACAGTGCATCCCGTCGACCGCCACGACCGACGTATCGGTGTCGCCGTCGATCGTCCCGTCGGGACTGTGACCGCCGATGTCGGCGGTCGCGGGGTCCTCGACCTCCCGTGCAACCGCGAGACACCCCTCACAACAGTACTGGCCCGGGACGTCCTCGGCGGTCTTCGGGGGATCGGGTGTCTCGTGACCGCAGACCGTACACTCCGCCATGGTCAATTCCCTGGTTTGCCCGCCGGTCTGGTCCTCCCACAATGCCACAGTGTGACCGGGTGCCAGCGCCGGTCAGTGGGGCGGTGCCCGGGGATGAGCCTCATCGGTTGATGGGGGCCGCCCGGCCGTTGACCGGGCCGAAGGCTACGAACAGACTCGCCGCGATCACCACCACACACCCGGCAGACAACCATACCACCGTCGCCGGTTTCAACACCGCGAACGCCACGACGGGCACCAACGCCAACAACGCGATCCCGACCACGACCCGCGGAGCGAGGTCCATGCGCGGCGTTGGCCCCACGCCGAGTTAAATCCCGCGTTGAGCCTCCCGCTCGACCGGAGACCCTAATTGATTTAGGCCCCCCGGTCTGGAGTGTGGTTTAACACGGCTACCGTATCAACCGGGAGGCCCAGTCACACCGTCACCATGAACGTCAACACCTGGACCGGTTCTCTGACCACGATTCTCACATGCACCGACAATGACCAGGGATAGCTCCGATCCCGGGATTACGCGACGGCGGGCCATGGGAGCGCTCCTCGGGGCGACCGGCCTCCTCGCCACGTCCGGTACGGCGGCGGGTCAACAAGCCCAGGAGGTCGATTACGGGGGCTGGTTCTCGAACGTGAGCAACTTCGATGGCACCGTCGACCGGACGGGGGAGTCCGAGGTGGTTGTCGAGGTCGGCACGCAGGCCAACGGCGGCTACTACGGGTTCTCGCCCGCAGCCATCCGCGTCGACCCCGGCACAACCGTGCGGTTCGTCTGGACCGGGCAGGGGGGCGCCCACACCGTCACCGCCGAGAACAATGGGTACGACAGCGGCCTGTTCAGCGAAAAAGGTCACGAGTTCACCCACACCTACGAAGAGCAGAAAGTGTCACTGTACTACTGTACCCCCCACCGGCCACTGGGGATGAAAGGCGCCGTCGTCGTCGGGGATGCCATGGCCGTCCCGCAAAGCGGTGGAACGCTGTGGTCGCCACCCGATCTCTTCGATACCACCATCGTGAGCATGTTCTTCGGCGTCCTGGCCGTCGCCGGACTCGGCGTCCTCGGCGCGGAGGCCTATGCCCGGCGGCAGGAACGCTTCGCTGAACTCGCCCCGGATGGCCCCGTCGAGGAGACCACGGAGGCGGACCCCGCGGAACCGGAACGAGAGATCACCCACGAGGAATACGACCCGATCGGTACCGGCGCCCTCATCGTCATGTACTTCCTCATCCTGGTCGCGTTGTGGGTGTTCGTCTACTTCATCGAATTCCTCGGCAACGGTCCAACGGTGGTGGGATAACCCATGGAGATCCATCGCTTCGAAACCGTCTGGCTCGGCGCCTCGCTCCTGTTGATCGTCGCCTGGATCGCGACGGTCACCTACGGCGCCGTCGGCGTCGGCGTCACGATGATCGACGACTCCGGGGGCACCATCGACCCGTCGAACCTGAACGCCCACCCAAAGTTCAGCGAACCCGGCGTCTACAAAGTGGGGGACAACCGGTACGCCGTCTACATCGTCGCCCAACAGTTCTCCTTCATCCCCGGGAGCACCAACCCGATCCAGGTCCCCGCGGGCAGCACCGTCACCTTCCACGTGACGAGTGCCGACGTCGTCCACGGATTCGAGGTCGTGGGCACCAACATCAACTCGATGGTGATCCCCGGCCAGATCTCGGAGTTCACCGTCGAGTTCGACGACCCCGAGACCTACGACATCCGGTGTAACGAGTACTGCGGGGCCGGCCACCACAATATGATCGGCACCATCGAGGTCGTCCCGGCCGACCAGTTCAACGCCTCCACCCAGGTGGTGAACCAATGACGTTCATCGACGACTACCCCGGCGAAGCCCGCGTCATCCGGTACTGCTTCATGACGGCGTTCTCGGCGTTCAGCATCGCCGCACTCTTTGGCATCATCCAGGCACTCCACCGCACCGGCGTGTTCCGTGGCGTCGTCAGCAACGCCGACTACTACACCATCCTCACCGGGCACGGTGTGTTGATGGTGTTGGTGTTCACCACCTTCTTCATCGTCGGGTTCTTCACCTGGGCCGTCACGCGGAGCCTCGACCGCGAACTCGTCGACCGGCGATTCACCTGGGTCTGGTTCCTGACGATGCTGCTCGGAACCGTCCTGGCCACCATCGCCATCCTGGGCGGCGTCATCGCCCAGATCCCGTTCAACGCCGACGTCCTCTACACCTTCTACGCACCGTTGAAAGCCCACCCGATCTTCTACCTCGGACTGGCCCTCATCATCGTCGGCTCCTGGCTCACCGGCGCCGACCACTTCCGCTCGTACTTCGCGTGGCGCCGGGACAACCCCGACCAACGCATCCCCCTCCAGACGTTCATGGTGTTGACCACGTGGTTGATGTGGTACCTCTCCTCGATCGGCGTCGCCATCGAGGTCGTTGCGTTCCTCCTCCCGTGGTCCCTGGGCCTCATCCAGACCATCGACCCCCTGCTCACCCGGACGCTGTTCTGGTACTTCGGCCACCCAGTCGTCTACTTCTGGTTGCTCCCCGCCTACGTCGTGTGGTACACCATCCTCCCGAAACTCGCGGGCGGCCGCCTGATGAGCGACCCCTTGGCCCGCGTCGTCTTCGTGTTGTTCCTGTTGCTGTCGACGCCCGTCGGGTTCCACCACCAGTATCTCGATCCAGGCGTCCCGGAAGGGTTCAAGTTCATCGCCATGACCAACACCATGTTCCTGTTGCTCCCGAGTCTGCTCACCGCCTTCACGGTCGTCGCCAGCATCGAACACGGCGCCCGCCAACGCGGCGGTGGCGGCCTCGTCTCCTGGCTCCGCGATCTCCCCTGGGCCAACCCCGCGTTCTCCGGGGCCGCCCTCGCCGGCATCCTGTTTGCCGCCGGCGGCTTCTCTGGCATGGTCAACGCCGGCATGAATCTGAACTATCTCGTCCACAACACCATCTGGGTCCCCGGCCACTTCCACCTCACCGTCGGCACGGCCTTCGCCCTGACCGCGATGGCGGTCACCTACTGGCTGCTCCCCCAACTCACCGGGAAACGCATCCAACACCGGGCCGCCGCGACCATCCAACCGTTCCTCTGGTTCATCGGTATGACGCTGATGTCGAACGCGATGCACCGCGCCGGTCTCGCTGGCGTCCCCCGTCGGACCGCCACCCCCTACGATGGCACCACCTACTCCAACGTGATCGGCGGCATCAACGAGATGCAACTCCAGATCGCGATCGGCGGGTCCCTGCTGTTCATCGCCGGCCTCACCTTCTCCTGGATCGTGTTCAGCACCATGCTCAGTCCCCGGGTCGAGGAAATCCCCGTGAACGGCGACCTCCCGGCGCCCCTCTCCGGTGCCGAGGACGGCCCACGCGTCTTAGACAACCTCAAACTCTGGACCGGAATCGCCATCGTCCTCGTCGTGTTGGCCTACGCCGTGCCCATCTGGAGCTTCGTCGCCAACGGTCTGTTCGCCCCCGGGAGTGCGCCGGTCCCGGTCTAGGGATTGTGACCTGACTTCGCCGACCTTTTACACCGCTCGACCGAACCGCCGGTATGGCCACTGATCGCGACGACAGTTTGCCGTGGTACCTGAAAGTCGTCATCGCGATCGCGATCCTCCTCGTCGTGTTCGTCATCCTCCTCGACCTCCAGGAGTTCGCCGCCGTCCTCGTCACGGCGTCGACCCCGCTCACAACGGGACGTGGCGCATCACGGCCGGCGCCAGGTTCCTGATCCGCCGTCGTACACCCGGTGTGATCGCGTCGATCGCCGCGAGCTCCGCCTCCCCCAGTTCGAAATCGAAGATCTCGAAATTCGCCTCGAGGTGGGCACGACTCGTCGCCTTCGGGATCGGGACCACGCCGTCCTGTTGGATGAGCCACCGCAGGGCGACCTGGACACCGGATTTACCGTACTGGTCGCCGATGCGTTGTAGTACGGGGTCGTCGACGGCGTCCCCGTGGGCGAGGGGACTGTACGCCGTGACCGCCATATCGTGTTGCCGACAGTACTCCAGGAGAGGCGCCTGGTCGGTGTACGGGTGGTACATCACCTGATCGGTCACGATCGGTGCCGGCGAGACGTCCCGGGCCTCGCGGAGCTGGGACCGGGTGAAGTTGCTGACCCCGAGGTGCTCGACGACGCCGTCGTCCTGGAGTTCCGCCATCGCGGTCAACGATTCCTCGAAGGACACCCGCGGATGTGGCCAGTGGATCAACAACAGATCCAGGTACCCGGTCCCGAGCCGATCGAGGCTCTCCTGGACCGACGCCACCAACGCATCCGCACGCAGATTACTCCGCCAGACCTTCGTCGTGAGGAAGACATCCTCCCGGTCGACCGACGCGTCGGCGATCGCCTCCCCGACCGCGGCCTCGTTGCCGTACATCTGGGCGGTATCGACGTGACGATACCCGACCCCCAGGGCGGTGTGCACCGTCTCGCGACACCGATCGCCCTCGAACTGCCAGGTTCCAACTCCCGGGACCGGTAGGGTGGCGTCCCCGGCCTCGACGGTCTCCATGACGTGGCTTCGTGGCCGCGCCTCAAAACCGTCCGGATTCCGATCCTCCCCCCGCGTGGATACCGGGCCTCTACGGACTTCGCCTGGATCGATTGGTGGGACGGGTCCAAGCCTCAAGGACCACTCGCCACCGACCCGACACGGGTTCGCGCCGGAGCCCACGTTCGCGGACGACCACCCACCGATCCCAGATCAACAGCCTCGACCAGCCCGAGACCTGATTGGGATCTGGGTGGAGGATGGCCAATCCCACCGTGTAGGATTCCCCGCCTCCATTTATATTGGGGGCCGGGGGATGGTCGACCGAGATGGTCCACGCATCCGGCGGCGGCCCCGATCTGGGCGAGTCACCACTTGTCTTGACCTGGGAAGTGACCCAGGCCTGTGCCCTCGAGTGCGACCACTGCCGGGCCGAGGCGGTCCCGGGTCGCGACCCCGACGAACTGACGACCGCACAGGCACGGTCGTTCATCGACGATCTCACGGGGTTCGAGGATCCGCCGATCTTCGTCTTCTCCGGCGGCGACCCCCTCGAGCGACCCGATCTGTTCGACCTCGTCGAGTACGCGGTCGACGCCGGACTCCGCACCGGGGTCACACCCGCGCCCACGCCGTCTCTCGACCGGGCGGTGATCGAGCGCTTCGCCGATCTCGGCGTCGCACGGGTCGCCCTCTCACTCGACGGGGACACCCCGGACCGCCACGACGCGTTCCGGGGCGAGGCGGGGTCCTTCGAGACGGTGATGCGGGCCGCCCGGGCGGCCAACGAGGCAGGCCTCTCCATCCAGATCAATACGACGGTCACGGCGGACACGGTGACCGCCCTTCCGGGGATCGCGGACATCGTCGAGGACCTGGGCGCCGCGATGTGGGAGGTGTTCTTCCTCGTTCCCGTGGGCAGGGGTCTTGACCTCGAGCAACTCGCCCCGGCGGCTACGGTCCCCGTGATGGAATGGCTGTACCGCCGCCAACGCGACGCGCCGTTCCGGGTCGTCACCGTCGAGGCCCCACACTACCGCCGGGTCGCCCATCGCGTCGAGGCAGCCGACTCCGGTCGGTCGGTTCGCGTCGGGTCGACCCGCGCGGGGAAGGGGTTTCTCTTCGTGAGCCACACCGGTGAGATCTACCCGTCCGGCTTCCTGCCAGCGACCGTCGGGAACGTGGTCGACGACGACGTGGTCGACCGCTACCGGGAGGCACAACTGTTGGAGCGCCTCCGCGATGCTGACACCTTCTCGGGTGCCTGTGGTACCTGCGAGTTCCGATCGCTCTGTGGCGGCTCCCGATCCCGGGCGTTCGCCGCGACGGGCGACCCCTTCGAAAGCGACCCGCTCTGCCCGTTTCCCCCCCACGGGGCATCCACCTGATCGATTCAGGGCGGCTTGCGAAGCGGGGTCGGATGCGGCTGGGTCACTCGGCGACAGTCCACCGATGGTCATGCCACCAGGCCCCCGCGGGCATGCGGGCGACACTGCCCGACGTAACCGCATACAGGTCCGACTCGTCCCCGACGAGCGAAGCGGTGGTCGCCCCACCCGATGATCGGATTGCATCCGAATCATCCCACTGGCCCAACAGTTTATCATTTTACAGTTTCTTCTAGGCGTATGGACCGGCGCACGCTCTTGAGAGCCGCTGGACTGGGGGTCATCGCGGGTGCGCCCGGTTGCACGTCGTTCCTCACTAGTGAGGATACCGCACCAGTTCTGTGGGTGAGTGCTCAACCCACGGTTCCGGACCGGTTTGACACGACGATCACGGTCTCGAAACTGAGCGGAGTGACCGAACAGCGTACGGCCACCATTGAGATCATGGTGCGGAATGAGCGAGCGGCACCCCGAACGTATGTGGGTGGGTCATCGTTCCCGTTTGTCGGCACCAGTACGCCGACCGGACTGGTGGTACTCGATCATTCCACCACCGACGGTGAAGGGTCCGATGATTGCTGGTCGGTAGATCCAGCCGGGTGGCACATGAACGCGACAGCGACCGAACTGACGGGCGGAGAGGCCGTCAGGCCCCAGTTCGGGGTGTGGGACGATGGAGCGATCTCGGGGTGTTTCGAGCCGGGACAGTACCGGTTCTCGGACACGATGGCAGTCCAGAATGCGGATGGCACCACCACATCCATCGAGTGGGGGTTCACCATCGGTGTGGCCCGCGGAACGACCAAGGAATCAGATCGGAACCCCGAGCAGGCATGAGGGCGGGCCTGCACTATCTTCAGGGATCAAACAGCTCAATATGGATCGAGTACTCAGCGATTCGCCAGCGAGACGCTATACCCCGTGAGAAGTCCCGGAACCGACACCTTACTGGATTCGAGAGCAGTCGGATCCACCCGTAAGTGACGACCGAGCCGTACACCACCGACGGTGACCCTCGGATCTGATGCGTGGGACCGGATTATCGCACGAGTATTACGGGCAGAATCAGTGGTCGGAAGGCCCGTTATATCATCGAGAATACCGATCGATTTCGGTTTCATGAGTGGAGTTTTGCGATCCGAGCGGCATGCGAAACCGGGCCGAATATGGATAATTTCCCGAGAAAACTATTTGTTGTTCAAGCACGTGGTGTCCTGTATGACCTCCGAGACCTGGGATGACATCAACGAACACGTGAAGGCGGAGTGGAAGGCCGAAACGACGCCGTTCGAGCGTGTCTATGAAATCGTCGAGCAGACACACGATGGACAATCGGCGGCGGAGATCGCCGAGCGCGCACTCGTGAGTGAGCCGACCGCTCGTCGACACTGCAATGCGCTCGTTAATACCGGGTTTGCAGAGACGGAAGCCGACGGTCAGACGACTCTCTACAAGCGAAACGCTGATCGCGTTCTCATGTCGCGCATTCGCGAACTCCGTGAAGAGGCCGACCGTGACACGCTCCTCGAGGGCATCAAACGGATGAAAGCCGAAATCCGTGACTACGAGGATCGATACGACGTGGTTTCTCCGGAAGAACTCGCGAACAAGCTCTCCGCCGACGAAACGGAGGGCTGGGACGATCTCAGCGCGTGGCGAACCACCCGTGGGAATCTCGCTATCGCCCAGGCGGCCCTCGCGTACGACGACGCCAGCCATCAACTCACCGCATGAGCGGACGGGATCGGGCCGGTGAATTTGGACCGATATACCTCCCCGCACTCCATCGTATCCGCAACCTGTGGGTTGATATCGAGCCGTTGGTCGAAAATACGTACTACGATGACATCGTCTCGCCGACGGAACTTCACGTCGAACTCGCAGACGGTCTGGGAACCGCGTCCAATGCACGATTCGATATCCAATGGAGCGAACTGGATCTGTACTCGTTTCACTACGCCGACTCGGATGGCGTGAACTGGCGGTTCGATCGGCATCCGAACACCCACTCCCCCGAAGTGCATTTTCACCCACCTCCGGATGCCTCGACTGACGCCGCCGAACCGTCCTGTATCGAAGTTGAAGAGGTGTCGCTCGTGACCCGTGCGGTCCACGTCATGTGGCGGGCGGCGTACGACCATGACGACCTGAAACGGCTAAACAGTGTCTCGAATCCGCCTTGATCCCGCTCATCTACTCCTCGGCTTGATACGACGATTTACGGGCAAATGGTGGATTCATACAAGAGTCTCCAAACTCGTAATCTCCGAAAACGCCTCTCACAGGGTATGATACGTCTCTTTATAGGATATGCGTGGGACCGGATTTGAACCGGCGGACCCCTACGGGACAGCGCCCTCAAC
>JBDGTJ010000004.1:0-53323 GCA_042216925.1 Halobacteriaceae archaeon | reverse complement strand
AAGGCATCTGGTTCGACGGCTCCTCGATCGAGGGGTTCGTCCGCATCCAGGAGTCGGACATGCGCCTCGATCCGGACCCCGCGACCTTCGCCGTCCTCCCCTGGCGGTACGGTGACAACGGCACCGCCACCGCCCGGCTGATCTGTGACGTACGTGCCGCCGACGGCTCCCGCTTCTCCGGCGACCCGCGTGCGGTCCTCCGGCGGGCCCTCGATCGTGCGCGGTCGATGGACTACGAGTTCATGGCCGGCCCCGAACCCGAATTCTTCGTCTTCGAGACCGAGGACGGGGACGCCACCCTGGAGACCCACGACGCGGGCGGCTACTTCGACCTCTCCCCGAAGGACCTCGCCACCGACCTCCGCCGGGAGATCGTCGAAGCCCTCACCGCCATGAACTTCGAGGTGGAGGCCAGCCACCACGAGGTCGCCGAGGGCCAACACGAGATCGACTTCAAGTACGCGGACGGACTCACCACCGCGGACAACATCGCGACCTTCCGGGCCGTCGTCCGCGCCATCGCCCAACGCCACGACCTCCACGCCACGTTCATGCCCAAACCCGTCGCCGGCATCAACGGCAGCGGCATGCACACCCACCTGAGCCTCTTCCGGGATGGGGACCCGGTCTTCTACGACGACACAGACGAGTTCGGCCTCTCAGGGGTCGCGCGCTCGTTTCTCGCCGGCGTCATCGCCCACGCCCCGGCACTCACCGCCGTCTGCAATCCCACCGTCAACAGCTACAAGCGGTTGGTCCCCGGGTACGAGGCACCGGTGTACATCGCGTGGTCTGACGTCAACCGATCCGCGCTCGTCAGGAAACCCGCCGCGCGCCATCCGGCGGCCGCCCGCATCGAACTCCGATCACCCGATCCCTCGTGTAACCCGTATCTCGCCCTCGCCGCGATTCTCCACGCCGGCCTGGACGGTATCGAACGGGATCTCCAGGCTCCCGACCCGGTGCGAGAGAACATCTACGATTTCGATGAGGAGCGCCGCGAGGACTATGGCATCGACACCCTTCCCGCAACCCTGGAGTCGGCCATCGACGCACTGGAGGCCGACGAGGTGATCACCGACGCGTTGGGTGAGCACGTCACCGAGAAGTTCATCGAAGCCAAACGCCAGGAGTTCGACGAGTACCGCGCCCAGGTCAGTCAATGGGAACTGGATCGGTACCTCGAGACGTTCTGAGAGCTGGCACGCCGACGGCGACCACACTCGCCAGTGCCGCCACCGCCGCCGTCACCACCGGCCCCGGTGACGTGACGCCGACCCAGAGGAGGGGGAGGCCCGCCGCGACGGCGCCCGACAGGGCAACCGGGAGCGAGGGCGTCGCCAGTTCCCGGCCCCGCGAGGCGATGACGGTCCATGCCGTGGCAGCACCGACGGTTCCACCGATGGCCAGCGCCGCGTCGCCCGTCATCCGGGCTGTGGGGTCCAACCCCGTGACGAAGGCGGCACCTAACCCGGCAGTGACCGCCAGCCAGAATCCGGGCAATTCGCGGCGCCGGGTCGCTGCGATCACGAGCGCTGCCACGACCCCACCGGTGACGATCCCGGCCAGGACGTCTACCAGGTAGTGGACGCCCAGGGCGATGCGGGTCACGCCCACTGCCCCCATCATGCCAGCAGCGACCGTCACCCGCTGTCGCCGGGTCCCCCACCGCGTGAGGAGGACACCGGCGCCATACACCGCCGTCGTCGCGGTTGCATGCCCGCTGGGGAACCCGAACCCCGAGGCATCGTACTCGACGAACCCGGTCGAGGGACGGGGGAGGGCGAACCACTGCTTGGCGGCCGCGACCACCGCAAGCGCCGTGATCGTCACCGCGAACAGTCGGATCGCGTCCCGCCGCGTGCTGGCCCCGACCCGGGGCCCCGCCCAGTACACCAGGGTCACCACCACCAACAGGACCTCAGGGTCTCCCAGGGTCGTGACCGCCACCAACACCGGGGTCGCCCACGCCGGGACGGTCTCGACGACCACCTCCAGGACCCCGACTCCTCTCATCGGCGGCGGGACCGCACCCAGTCGAGAATCCGCCCGGGAAGCCCGAGGGCGTTGGTCCCGACACCGACCACGAGCATTACCACGTACAGGCCCAACGTCGACAGCCACACCACCAGCATCGCCAGGATCGCCCACCCGCCGGACAACCAGGAGAACGCCGCGACCGTCATCACGGTTCCGTACAACAAGACCAGATACGGGCCCCAGCCCCGGGCGTGGTTGGCCCGGATCCGGCGCCGTACGTATCCACGGAGATCGGTTTCGAGGGCCGCCCGGTCGACGGTCTTCTCCTCCAATCGCGTCCGGAGCGCCGCGACATCCCGGGCGACCTCGGTGATGTCCGGGGCGCCTTCGGGTGCCTCAACGGTTGTGTCCTGGTCGTCATCACCG
This sequence comes from Halobacteriaceae archaeon, assembly GCA_042216925.1. Taxonomy (GTDB): domain Archaea; phylum Halobacteriota; class Halobacteria; order Halobacteriales; family Halobacteriaceae; genus JBDGTJ01. The sequence goes on along the minus strand of JBDGTJ010000004.1, from coordinate 50,917 downwards.
TCGACTCGGCCGGCGAGCACGGCGTTCAGTACCGCACCGACCATGATAACGATGGCGGCGAGGTACAGCTCGGTGATCAACAACAGCACCGCCCCGAGCATCCCGTAGACCGACATCCCCGCCGTCGTCGCGTACACCTGGAACCCGACGGTCAACCCGGTCCAGGTGAGTCCCGCGAAGACGGCGCCCGGCACCCCCTCCCGGACCGAGACGTCGACGTCCGGGACCAACACGTACACCGGCAGAAACGCGCCGGGCAAGGCCACGAGGAGGGCTGCCTGCCCGAGAACGGTGCTGTAGGGCACCCAGGCCAGGGAGGGGACCGCCGCGCCCAGCACCACGACCGAGACCGCCGCCAGTGACAGCGTGCCCAAGACCAGGACGGCATCCGAGAGTTGGGCGAGCAGGGAGTCGACCGTCCTGACGCCATACACGCGAGAGAACGACCGGTCGAGCGCCCGGAAGGCCTTCAACCCCGACCACAGCAACAACACCACACTCACGAGGCTGGCGGGCACCCGCCCTTCGACCGTGGTGAGGGCGTCGACCACCACGTCCTGTCCGGTCGGCGTCAGGAACCCGCTGACGTCCCTGACAACCGACCTGGCCAGGGGTTCCCCGCCGAGGACGGACCCGACGGCGACGGCAAGCAGGAGCAACGGCACCACCGAGACGAACGCGTAGTAGGCGACAGCCGCCGCCAGCAGCGTCACGTCCTCCTTGCGGCTCTGGGCGAGGACCTGTCCCAGGACGCGACGGCGATTCGACATAGTCCCCGGTTCTGGCGGCGCCCTCAAATATCACGCGGGGCGAGTGGCGGCCTCGATGGCGGCGAGGTCGGCGTCGGTTTTGAAGGTCGTGCCACCGTAGTGGGTGCGACTGGCGTCGTATCCGGCGTCCCGGATGGCTGCGAGGAACTCGTCCATCGGGGGTGCCGGTTCACCCCACCGGTCGGTCAATCGGTGTTGGTCGTAGTGGGTCGGCACCGCCACCTCCCCCGCGATCCGCTCGAGCAACCGGTCGGCACGCCGGTTGGTCCCCATCGACTCGTCGAGGTGGGACCCGATGTCGGCGACGAAGTCGGGGTCGTGGGGGCTGGCGAGCCAGACAGGGCCGGCAGACAGGACCTGGTCGCTGCCACAGGACGGACACACTGACGGCGGGTCGGCGATCAGCCCGTGGCCGTGATTGCGGGCGAGACACGCCGGACAGTGGTGGATGTACCCCAACTCGTCGATGGCTGCGTCGGCGCGGCGGGCGCCGCGTTCGACAGTGAGGTAGGTGCGGACGTAATGATCGCTGACGTGGCTGAACACGGGCTCGACGCCGACGTCGTACCGTGCGGCGGTCCGGACGAGGGCGGACAACAGGATGCGCAATCCCATCTCGGCGTGGTACTCGGTGTTCCGCGGCACCGCCGAGTACGATCGGATCCCGCTCTGGAAGTGGGCGCCACACAATGGTGCCGTGTCCGTCGCGGTCACACAGACGAGGTGTCTGGTGTTCGCGAAGGCAGCGTCAGCGAAGGGGATCGGCGTGCCGAACGGGTCGAGATCGACGACGTCCGGGCCACGTTCGGCGTGAAGATAGACGTTGGCGTCCCGGCGTTCGACGGTCGCGGCGAGGTCGTTTCTGGCGACGTTGGCCTCACACCGATCGACGGCGTCGGGGTCGACGTCGATCAGGGTCGCATCCCAGCCGTCGGCGGCCGCGCGAACGCCGCGGATGCCGGTCGCCGCCATGGCGTCGAGGTACGTCGCCACCCCCGGTTCCCGGTCACGGAACGCACGGAGCGTCGCGATGGTGAGATCGCGGTTCAGTTCCATATCCGGGTTGAAGAACACGACATCACCTCGCCCGGCATCGGGTTGCTCGGGTACCGTGACCGTCACCCCGCCTTCTGAGACCTCCATACCAGAGCCGGGTGTGGCCACGGTGTAAAGCGTATGGACCGAACCGCCTTTGGTGACTCCCCTCGAACCTGGGGGAGTGACGGACCGCGAGGGGTGGCAGGAGACACTCGCCGAGGCGGGGGAGCTCTCCGCGGTGGCGACCGAACAACTGCTCGCAGCCCACGGGGATCGCGGGCAACGCGCCATCGAAGCCGTCTCCGAGGGCCGGGTGAAACAGTACCGGGACTTCACGGTGGTCGTCGGTCACGGCGGCGAGTACATCGTCGAGGACGGGGGCTGTACCTGTGCGGATAGCGAGTACAACCTCGACCCCGATGACCCGTCCCAGCGGTGTTGGCACGTGCTCGCCGTCGAGGTCGCCGAACGCGTCGACGCGGTCGACCACCATGACATGTACTACTCCGAGGTCCGGGACTTCCTCTAGGCGGTCAGTCCGCGACGAGTTCGACGAAGTTCCGGAGGATCCGGGCGCCGGTCTCGCCGGACTTCTCCGGATGGAACTGCGTCCCGAACACGCGTCCCGACGCGTCGGCGATCACACTGGGGAACTCCACATCATAGGTCGTCGTCGCCACCGTCGCCTCCGGGGCATCGGGGACCGGATAGTAGGAGTGGACGAAGTACGCGTACTCGCCGTCGACGCCCGCGACGAGCGGGTGATCGCGCCGCACTGTCAGCTCGTTCCAGCCCATGTGCGGGACCGTCACGGTCGAGCTGAACCGGACGTTCGTCCCGGGAATCAGATCGAGGCCCGTGGTCTCGCCCTGCCCCGCGTGGGTGGCCTCCTCGCTGTCGGACAACAGCATCTGCATCCCCAGACAGATCCCGAACAACGGGGTGCCGGCATCGACGACGTCCTGTAAGGCACCCCGGAACGGACCGGCGTTCTCCATTCCCTCACCGAACGCACCGACGCCGGGCAGGACCACCGCATCGACGGTCGAGACCGTTCCCGGGTCCTCGAGGATGGTGACACTTGCCCCCGCCCGTTCCAGGCCGCGGCGGACACTCCGCAGGTTCCCCAGTCCGTAATCGACGATCCCCACCTGTGAGGGGTCCCGGGTCCCGGCCATACACCAGCGGTCGACGGGGCCGAGGAAGTGGCTTTCCCCTCCGGGTCAGAAGTCCTCGAGCTGTGACTGGCCACCCGCGATCCCGAGTCGGTCCGCGGCCGCCGCGATCGTCGACACCAGGGTCTCCCGTTGTGAGGGGTCGTACAACGAGGCAGCGGGGTGGACACAGATCATCACCGTCCGGGCCGCATCACCGAGTGAGACGGTCTCGACGCTGCCGGCCTCCCGGGTCACCTGCACCGACCGATCGAGCAGGTGCTCGGCCGGGACCTTCCCCAAGGGGACGATGAGGTCGGGGTCGACCACCCCGATCTCCCGATCGAGGTAGGGGCGACAGTTGGTCAACTCCTCGCCGGTCGGATCGCGGTTGTCCGGTGGGCGACACCGGACACAGTTCGTGATGCGGACCGTTGCCCGGTCGATCCCGATTTCCTCGAGGACCTCGTCGAGAACCTCGCCGCTGCGGCCGACGAACGGTTCTCCGGCCTCGTCCTCGTACTCGCCCGGGGCTTCACCGACGAACAGGAGGTCGACATCGACGGCGCCGGCGCCGTTGGTGATCTGGGTGCGGGACGCCACGAGGTCTGGACACCGCTCACAGGCCACCACGTCGAGGCCGTCCATCGTCCCGTCGTCCATACCCCCGGCGAGGACCCCCGGGGGAGTCAACGTTGTGTTCCTCGCCTCACTCCCGGGCCCGCGTGGCGAACCGGTCGGCGGCTCGAGCCGCGAACCGAGCGACGCGAACCGGTTCTGGCCGCCCCCCTTCCGGGGTGAATGCACGGACGACGGTCGCTGCCTCCGCCGGGGGACAGCCCACACTCCGCACGAACACCCGTTCGCCGTCGACCTCGACCGGCTCCCGAGGCGGCAACGCCTCGTAGGCCTCGACCCGGGGTTCTGGGTCGTCGACGGCCGCCCGGATCGCCGAGGTCAACCCGTCACTTTCCTCGAAACTCACGCCGATCACCGGCCGGTCTGTGGTGTCGGCGACGGCCTCGAGATCGACGATGTTGTACCACGCCAGTGCCACACCGGCGATCAGGACATACTGGACGTCCGCCCGATCGAGTCGCTCCCACAAGCTCTCGATCGCTGCCGTCGCGTCGGTGCCACCGACGGTACACCGCGAGAATGAGAGACCATCAACGACTCTGTCGGCCCGGACCACACAGCCCGCGAGCGTACTGGTGGTCGCCCCGTCGCGATAGGACTCCGCGACCCCCATCGCGCGGGTGCCGGACTTCACTCCTTGATGTCCTCGAGCTTGTCCAGTAACTCCTCGCTATCGGCGTCTTCGAACTCGAATTCGACCTCGCCCTGGTGGTCGTGGTCAGCGCCATCAACCGTGTCCTCGTCGAGGTCGGCGTCAATCTCCTGGTTCTCCTGTTCCGACTCGTCGTAGCTGCCGAACCCCATTGTACCTGATTGTACAGGGGTCGGATACAAAAATCGCTCGCCGCCCGCAGGCTTTAGCCTCGGGGCCTCGTCGGTGTGGTATGCCCGTCCACAACGTCACCGAGGATGCCACGACGTTCACCTGCAACGCCTACCTCCTCACCGGCGATCGACCGACGCTGGTCGACGTCGGAGCGATGCCGGGCGTCGTGGACGTCATCGACACCTACGTCGACGCCCTCGACGCGGTGGTGCTCACCCACCAACACCCCGACCACGTCGCCGAACTCGACGCCGTCCTCGACGCCTACGACCCCGCGGTGTATGCCGCCGCAGACCACCCGGCGCGGACCCACCGTCTCGACGACGGTGACCGTGTCGCTGTCGGTGACACCACGGTCGAGGTCGTGGCCACGCCCGGCCACGCCGACGACCACGTCTCCTTCGTCGACGAGACGATGCTGTTCAGCGGTGACGTCGTCGTCCACGACGATGCGGCCTTCGAGGGTGGGAGCTTCGGCCGCACCGACAACCCGGGACAGTCGCGATCGACGCTCATCGACTCGATCCGACGACTCCTCGATCGGATGCCGGCCACGGTCGAGTACCTGTACGCGGGACACGGCGGGTCCTTCCACGGCGATGTCGCCGCCGTCGTCGAGACGGCACTGGACCGCGCCCGGCGCCGTGAACCCAAGTACCCGGACTGACCGTGACAGCGGGAAAGCCAAGGCTTAACCACGACGCCCGCTCAGAGCCGGGTATGGCGAAGACGCAGACGATCGAGGATCGGCTCCTCGGCAAGCAGATCTGCATGCGGTGTAACGCCCGCAACGCGCCGCGGGCCGACCGCTGCCGGAAGTGCGGGTACGATAAGCTCCGCCCGAAAGCGAAGGAGTCCCGGTCGGCCTAATCCGGTTTCTCAACCGCGGTCGAGGTACTCTGCCTGTACCGCCACCACCGCCGAGGAGTCCTGGCAGTCGGCATACCGGGCGAGTGGTTCGGCGTTCAACTCCAGGAACGTCTCGCCCCAGGAGAATCCAGCGAGCAACTCGTGTGCGGTCTCCTCCTCGCCGAGGATGTACGTGGCCGCTGCAAGTGCCTCGACGGTCGTCAATCGCAGCGGGCGGCCGAAGTTGACGGGGTTGGCCGCGACCAGGTACGGGAGTGCCCGGTGGACGCCGTCGAGGTCGAAGGGCTCGTCGTCGGCAGACGCCCAGGAACTGTCGAGGGCGACCAGGCGGTCGCTCCGGGGCGCATCCGCCGGGGAGAGGGCCTGGTCGGCGTGCGGGTCGAGGACGAGGCCCCAGGGCGTCGCCCGATCGGTGTGATGGAGGGCGACGCGGTCGTCGGCGGCGAGTCGGCGAGCCGTACACTTCTCGGGGTCGTCGTCGCCCACGAGGCGGACGTGACACTCCACACCACGTCTAGAGCTGGCCCAAGGAAAAACACCGCGTTCAGTCGGTGCCGTCTTCGAGTACCGTCTTCCGGCGTTCGAACTCCTCCTCGTCGATCTCCCCTTGGGCGTAGGCGACCCGGAGTTCCTCGATGGCCTGATCGCTGCCCAGATCCCGATCCCGGAGCCACCGGATGCCGAGGGCGGCGACCGCGACCAGCACCAGCAACGGGACGAGCTGCCAGAGGAACAGCCAGCCGGTGTGTCCGCCGACGTCACCGCCCACCCACCACGCGCCCATCCTCCCCATCATCGGCACCATCAACAGTCCCAGCAGCATCGGGCCGAACACGAGGACCGCGAGGACGATGAGGACGATGCGAACCAGGTCCGAATTGTCGGTTGCCATACCGTCATGAACGACGGGCGAGTGGATAAATCTCACCTCACCGTCATTCTCGGTCGCCGGCGCCGACGGCGCGCTCCCCGACCTTCCGATGGGGGTCGATCCGGTCCTGGCCTCCCATGTAGGGGCGTAAGGCCTCGGGGACGGTGACGGTGCCGTCGGGGTTCTGGTAGTACTCGAGGATTGCCACCATCACCCGCGGCAACGCGACCCCGGAGGCGTTCAGCGTGTGGAGGTACTCCGCGCTCTCGTGTCGCTCGGGCCGGTAGCGCAACCCCGCACGACGGGCCTGGAACGCCTCGAAGTTCGACGCCGTCGACACCTCCAACCACCGCCCACCCGCCGCTGGACCATCCGGCATGTCGTCGGCGGGCGCCCACACCTCGAGGTCGATCTGTTTGGCGGCTTTGAACCCCAGATCACCGGTGCAGATCTCCAGGACCCGGTAGGGCAGGTCGAGGCGGCGCAACGTCTCCTCGGCCGCCGTCAGCAGGGCGTCCAGGCGGTCGTAACTCTCGCCGGGTTCGACGAAGTTCACGAGTTCGACCTTGTTGAACTGGTGGACGCGGACGATGCCCCGCGTCTCTGTCCCGTGTTCCCCGGCCTCCCGCCGGAAGTTCGGGGTGTAGGCCTGGTGTTTCAACGGGAGGTCATCTGCGAGCAGGATGTCGTCGGCGTACATGTTCGTCACCGGCACCTCCGCCGTCGGACACAGCCACAGGTCCTCGTCTTCGAGTTTGTACGCGTCCTCGGCGAACTTCGGGAGCTGGCCCGTCCCGGTCATCGCGTCGGTGTCCACCGGGATCGGCGGGAAGATGTCGACGTACCCCTGCTCGCGGTGCAGGTCGAGCATGAACTGGATCAACGCGTGCTCGAGGCGGGCGCCATCCCCCTTCAGGAAGTAGAACCCGGCGCCAGTGGTCTTCGCGCCACGCCGTTCATCGAGGATGTCCAGTTCCTCCCCTAACTCGTAATGGGGGACGACCTCCTCGGGGAGGGAGCGACGGTCCTCGAACCCCCAGCGCCGGTGCTCGACGTTGTCCGTCTCGTCCGCCCCGACCGGCACCGACTCGTGGGGGACCTGGGGAATCTCGAGGAGTGCCTCCTCGAGGTCTGCCTCCAAGGCGTCCGCTCGCGCGGACACGTCCTGTAACTCCGCTTTGAGCTCCTGGGAGCGCTCGATCGCCGCTTGCGCTGCCTCCTCCTCGCCCGCCTGTTTCAACTCGCCGATCCGGTCGGACACCTCGTTGCGCTCGTGGCGGAGCTCGTCACCACGGGCTTTCAGCTCCCGCCACTCCTCGTCGATGGAGAGCACACGGTCGAGGTCGACGTCTTCGGTCCCGCGATTGTCCAGACTCTCCCGGACCGCCTCGGTGTGCTCGCGGAGGTACTGCCTGCTCAGCATCCACTCGGGGTATTCGGTGCGCTGGCAAAACCCTTTCCGAACACCCGACCGTGTCGAAGCCGTTTAGTCCGGTGCTCCCCCGGTTCCCGTATGGGCGTCGGCGACGTCACCACGGTCGAGACCTGTACCGACCTCCACTATGTGGACACCGGCATGTACGACACCGCCGGGTACGGCGCCGTCTACATCGTCGACGCCGACCGCCCCGCCGTCGTCGATACCGGGATCGGGACCAACGTCGACCGGGTGCTCGCCGCCCTCGACACCGTCGGGATCGCCCCGACGGACCTCGCGGCGATCGCGGTCACCCACGTCCATCTCGACCACGCCGGCGGTGCGGGCTTCCTCGCGGATGCCTGTCCGAACGCGACGGTGTACGTCCACGAGATCGGCGCCCCACACCTCGCGGATCCCACCCGCCTCGTCGAGGGAACCCGTCGCGCCGTCGGCGACCAGTGGCAGTACTACACCGAGCCCGAACCGGTGCCCGAGGACCGCATCGTCGCCCTCACCGACGGTGACACCGTCGACCTCGGGGACCGACGCCTCGCGGCCCACCACGTCCCCGGTCACGCCCCCCACCAGGTCGCCTACCACGACTCCCTCGACGATGCGGTGTTCACCGCCGACGCCGCCGGGATTTGGGTGCCCGCCCTCGGCCGGGTGGTCGAGACCTCTCCACCTCCGAACTTCGAGTTCGAACAGTGCCTGGAGGACGTCGACACCATCCGCGGCCTCGACCCCGACCACCTCCTCTATCCCCACTTCGGCCCAGCACCCAGGACGGCACTGGAGGACTACCCCGACGTCCTTCGGAAGTGGGTCGATGAGGTCGCCGCCGCCCTCGACACACACGGGGACCCGGAGACGACCCTCGATGCAATCGACGTGGACCCCGGACGGGAACGGGTCTGGGGCGCGTTCAAGGCCCGCGCCGAAACCCGGATGAACGCCGAGGGCGTCATCCACTACCTCCAACACCGGGACTGACCCCGGACCGAGGTACTACCTTAAGGGTCGGGGGTGCCAACGACCGGTATGGACTGGCGTGCGGCAGAGGAGTCGTTCACCTCGCCGGTGATCGATCGAACGACGCTTCCCCGGATGCTCGAGGACAGCGCGGCTCGAAACACCGACCGGCCCGCCCAAGCCTACAAGGGCGGGGTCTACGACCGGTCGCTCGTCCCCGACATCCTCGAACCGGCACCAGACGGGGACTTCCACCGTATCACCTACGGGCAGGTCCGCGATATCGTCCGCCGCCTCACCGCGGGGTTCCGCGAACTCGGCGTGGACGCGGGCGAACGCGTCGGTATCTTCGCCCACACCCGCATGGAGTGGGCTCAGGTCGACTTCGCGATCCTTGCTGCCGGCGGCGTCGTCACCACGGTGTACCCCAGTTCCTCGGAACGGCAGGTCGAGTATCTCCTCGATGACTCCGGGGCCAGCGCCGTCGTCGTCGAAGGCCAGGACGAACTCGACCGCCTCCTCGCCGTCGAGGACACCCTTGACCTGGAGTTCATCGTCGCCATCGACGAGGTCGATGACCGCGGCCGCAGCGATATTCACTCGCTGCGGGACGTCTACGATTTGGGTGCCGACGACTTCGACCGCAGCGACTACGAATCCTGGCTCGACGAACGCGATCCAGGGGACCTCGCCAGTCTCATCTACACCTCCGGCACCACCGGCCAACCCAAGGGCGTCCAACTCACCCACTGGAACTTCCGGTCGAACGTCAACCAGACCTACCGTCGATTCGGTCCCCGCCCGAACCGGGATTACCCCGCCATCGACAACACCTCTCGCGCCGTCTCGTTTTTGCCACTCGCCCACGTCTTCGAACGGTTGTCCGGCCACTTCCTGATGTTCGCGGCCGGTGCCATGGTCGCCTATGCCGAATCCCCGAACACCCTCCAGGAAGACTTCCAGCTCATCGAACCGACCAGTGGCAGCAGCGTTCCCCGCGTCTACGAGAAGATCTATGACGCCATCCGGGACGAGGCCAGTTCGTCCCCGATCCGGGAACGCATCTTTCACTGGGCGACGGGCGTCGGTCGCGACTACCACGACGCCGCCGACCCCGGGCCGTGGCTGGCTGCCAAGTACGCCATCGCCGACCGCCTCGTGTTCTCCCAGGTCCGGGAGGCCCTCGGGGGCGAGATCGAGTTCCTCATCAGCGGCGGCGGCAGCCTCTCACCCGAGCTGTGCCGGCTCTACCACGGGATGGGACTCCCGGTGCTCGAGGGGTATGGCCTCACCGAGACATCACCGGTGCTCACGGTCAATCCGCCGGGGGCACCCCGCGTCGGCACCATCGGCCCGCCGGTCGAGGATACCGAAACCTACCTCGACGAGTCCGTGGCGACCCCGGAGATGATCGAGGAGGCCGACGGCGACGTCGGCGAACTCCTGGTCCGGGGCCCCCAGGTATCTGGAGGGTACTGGAACCTCCCCGATAAGACAGACGCCGCCTTCGTCGATGACGTCCCCGGTCGCGAGGCCGGCGACCCCTGGTTCCGAACCGGTGACATCGTCGAACAGTACGAGGACGACTACATCCGGTTCATCGAACGGAGCAAGGAGATCCTCACCCTCTCCACGGGGAAAAACGTCGCTCCCGGCCCGATCGAGGATGCGTTCGCGTCCAACGACCTCGTCGAACAGGTGATGGTGATCGGCAACGACCGGAAGTTCGTCAGCGCCCTCATGGTCCCGAACATGGAAGCCGTCCGGACGTGGGCGGATCGCAACGACGTCGACCTCCCCGAGGACCCGAACGAAATCGTCGAGGACGACCGCGTCCACGAGTGTATCGAGTCGGTCGTCGACGATGTCAACGAGCAGTTCGAGGACTACGAGACCATCAAGCGGTTCCGCCTCGTGCCCCAGGAGTTCACCGAGGACAACGGGTTGTTGACACCCACGATGAAAAAGCGGCGTCGGGACATCAGCGACCGGTATCAGGCCCGGATCGAGGACATGTACCCGGACTGAGTTAGAGCCATCCGCGGAGCTGGAGTTGGTCGTGGAGTTCGAGGACCGCCGCCGCGAGGACGGCGATCCCGAGGATGACCAGCGGCCCGGTGAACACCCCGAAGACCATGAACACCACCGCGAACAGCACGAGCAACCCCCCGAGCATCACGAACAACGGGACGACCGGATGGGTGCGGTTGGCGAGGCGACGCGCCCACCGGAGAACCGGGGACACCCGTTCTCGACGCCGTCGCGACCGGCTCATGGTGATGACTGGAGTCTGCGATGGGGTAAGCGTTGGGTCGCCGACCCCGCGCGTTTTAACAGGCCCCCGACCGACTGATGGCGTGCCGTGGCTGCCTCCTCGATCATCGTCGTCGTCGCCGCGATCCTCGCCATCGGCGTCGTCGCCCAGGTGTTGTCGGCCCGAACCGGCATCCCCAGTGTCGTCTTTCTCATCGCTGCGGGGGTGGTGCTCGGCCCGGAGGTTCTGGGCATCGTCCGCCCCGGCGAGTTCCTGAACGGGCTCACCGCCATCGTTGGGTTGTCCGTCGCGATCATCGTCTTCGAGGGGGCATTCCACATCCGTGCGGAAAGCCTCCGCACGGCACCCCGTGAGACCCTTCGCCTGGTCACGCTCGGCGCGGTCGTCGCCATCGTCGGCACGACCATCGTCGTCCGGTACGCACTGGCAACGTCCTGGCTGGTGGCCTTCCTCGTCGGTGCATTACTCGTCGCGACGGGACCGACGGTCATCACCCCGATCCTCCAGGTGGTCGCCGTCCGCGACCGGGTGGCTACTGTCCTGGAAACCGAGGGCATCGTCAACGACGTCACCGCGGCGATCCTCGCCGTCGTCATCTTCGAGGCGATCCTCGAGAACGTGACCGAACCCGGGGCGATCATCCGGTTGTTCGCCCAGCGGTTGGGGGTCGGCGTCGTCGTCGGCATCATCGTGGCCGCGGCCCTGTGGTGGCTGTTACGCAACGTCGACCTGGGCGCGGCCAACGCCCCACAGTATGCGCGACTCGCCGTGCTGGCCGGCGCCCTCGTCGCCTACGCCGGGGCGGAGTACATCGCCACCGAGTCCGGCATCGCCGCAGCCGCCACCGCCGGCGTCATCCTCGGGAACACCGACTTGCCCTACGAGGAGGACATCACGCAGTTCAAAGGCGACGTCACGCTCCTGGTGTTGTCCTTTATCTTCATCGCCCTCGCCGCACTCCTCGATTTCGACTCGCTGCTCGAACTCGGCCTCGGGGGGCTCGCAGTGGTCCTCGCCGTGACCGTCCTGATCCGGCCGTTGACGGTGTTGCTCTCGACGGTCGGCGGCCGGTTCACCCTCGAAGAACGACTGTTCATGAGCTTCGTCGGGCCGCGGGGCATCATCCCGGCATCCGTGGCGACCCTGTTCGCCATCCAACTCCAGCAAGCCGGGTTCACCCGGGCCGCAGACGTCCTCGTCGGCACCGTCTTCCTCGTGATCTTGGTCACGGTCGTCGTCGAGGGCGGGTTCGCCCGCCACGTCGCACAGCTACTGGATGTGATACCGATGCGTGTAATCATCGTCGGAGGCGGGAAGGTGGGGCGAGCCCTCGCCGACCGTCTCGAAGACCGTGGGGAGAACGTCGTCATCATCGAGATCGACGACGATATGATCGAACGCGCCCGCGCCAGCGGTCACACCGTCCACCAGGGTGACGGCGCCGATACCGACACCCTCCGAGCCGCTGGAGCGGACAACGCCAAGATCGTGGTCGCCGCCACCGGCGACGACGACGTCAATCTCCTCGTCGCACAGCTCGCCAACTCCAAGTTCGACGTCGACACCATCCTCGCCCGGGTGACCAACCCCGACAACGTCGAGGCGTTCGAGGAACTCGGCGTCTCGGCGATCTCCTCGACGATGGCGACGGCCTACGCCCTTGACAACGCCATCGAACGACCGACGCTCTCGACGTGGATGACCGAACTCGGGCGCACCGGTGACGTCCAGGAGATCGAGGTGACCGCCGAGGACCTCGTCGGCAAGACCATCGCCGACCTCCGGGAGGAGGTGCCACCCGGCTGCCTCATCGCGTTGGTGTCCCGGGGCGGCGACAATCAGGTGCCCGATGGATCGCTCACCGTCGAACACGGTGACCAGTTGACACTCCTCGGAGAACGCGAGGCGGTGCGGGAGGCGATCTCGCGGTTCCATCCCGAGTAACCGGTAACTACTTGGTACCGCCTCTGCGAACCGGCGAGCGGGTGGGGTGCGTGCCAGACCGGTCACTGACGACGTGGGTGGGCCGCGGCATCGGATCAGCAACCGAGACCTACCAGTACGCCGTGTTGGTGGTGGTCCTCGGCGTCGTCACCACCGTCGCCGATCTCGGGAGTGACGCCGGGGGCGAGCCCGCCGCGTCGGTCCTCGGCCGCCTCCTCGATGTCCCGTTCGTCCAGGCCGCCGCCGCAACCGAGCCCGGCCGCCAGCTGGCACTGGCGGCCCTCGTCATCGCCGTCATCCTCCTCCTGGCGGTGACCGCGGTGGCGCTACCGGTGCTCCACCAGGGCACGGTCCTCGTCCGTGTCGGGGAGCACGCCGCACCGTTGTCGCCGCCGGCATTGACCGTGTTCGGTTTCGACATCGACGTGTTGCTCGCGGCGGTGCCGATAGTCGTCGTCGGCGTGGTCGCCGCGGGCGCCGCCACCGAGACCGAGGGGCAAATGGCACCACGCACGGTGCTGCGGGCCGGATTGGGACTCGGGGTCGCCCATGCCATCACGGTCCTTGCGATCGCCGTCCTCGCCCGGGAGGTCCTGTTCGCCTTCGCGACCGCGATCGTCGGCCCTGGCGCGACCGAGGGCGTGACGATCACCGTCCTCACGCCAGGGACTGTCGCCGTCGTCACCAGCTACGCCGTGGGCGTGGCGAGTGTCGGTGTCGCCACAGGACAGGCAATCCGGGAACGGGCCCGCGAGTGAGTGCCGTCACTCGCCGACTTCGACGTTCCGGAACTCGAACCGTGCCCCGCCCTCGGCCGAATCAGTCACCGTCATATCCCACCCGTGATCGTGGGCGACCTGCTCGACGATGCTCAACCCGAACCCGGTCCCCTCGCCCGAACCGGAGCGTCCCGGTGTGAGGATGTCGGCTCGGTCCCCTGTTGGGAGGCCCGGCCCGTCGTCTGCAACGTAGAAGCCGTCGGGGAGGGCACCGACGGTCACCGTGACGTCGGGGCCGGCGTGCTCGATGCTGTTCCGGAACAGGTTCTCCAGGAGCTGCCGGAACCGCGTCGCATCGGCCACCACCGTCTCATCGGCGGTGACCTCGATGGTCGCCCCCGTCGAGTCGACCGCCGCCCAGCACTCGGTGGCGAACCGCGACAGGGACACCGGTGTCGCATCGACGGACGTCCGTTCTCCCTTCGCGACGTCGAGTAACGTCTCGACGAGGGCGGCCATCCGGTCGTGGGCGTCTGCCACCGTGTCCAGGTGGTCGGAGTCACACTCCTCCCGAGCGAACTCGAGGTGGCCGGTCGCGAGGTTCAACGGGTTCCGCAGGTCATGGGAGACCACGCTCGCGAACTCGTCCAACCGATCCCGTTGCCGTTGGAGGGCCGCTTCCCGGCGTTTCCGTTCGGTCACGTCTCGGGACACCCACGCGACCGCCTCCTTGCCGTCGACGGTCGTGTCCAGTGGCGTCGTTCGAGCCTCGAACCACCGTTGGCCCCGGGGCACCTCGAGTTGGTACTCCATGGTCTGTAACTCCCCGGTCGCCAACGTCTCCTCGACTAGCGCTTGGAAGTCGGCGGCCAACCCCGGTTCGAACAGCTGATCGAACCGTTTCCCCACGAGTTCCTCGGGGTCACGGTAGAGTAACTCCTCGCTTGCAGCACTCGCCAGGACGTCAACGTGTCGACCGTCCTCGTCGACGATCAACGCGATGTCCGGGAACGCCGTCGTCAACGAATCCAGGCGCCGTTGTCTGGCGCGGCGATCGGTGACGTCCGTGCTGATCCCGATCAACCCCGCGACCGATCCGGTGGCGTCGATGTAGGGGTATTTCTGATTGCGCAGGATGCGATTGTCCCCATTGATGGTTGTCGTCCGCTCGTACGTGGTCGACTCGCGCTGGGCCATCACCCGGTCGTCGATGGCTTCGATACGGCGAACCTCGTCCTGGTCGAAGAGCTCCGCATCAGTCCGGCCCTCGACATCGGCGGGCGTCAACCCGAAGAGGTCTGCGGCGGCGTCGTTGACCAGTTCGTACCGCCCCGACCGATCTTTGATGTAGATGGCTTGGTCGGCGTGATGGACCACCGATTGGAGTCGTCGTCGCGCCTCCTCCCGATCGGTGACGTCCCGATAGATGGCATATCCCCGTTGCCGATCGTCACGACCCCGTTCGATCGGTGCGTTCACCAGTCGGAAGGTGCGGGGCCCATCGGCGGTCACCCGACGGACCTGAACGTCCAACCGATCGCCGGCAGCAACCTGTTCGTTCAACCGGCGTGCCCGTTGGCTGGCGTCCTCCGGGACCACGAACTCGTCGAGGGGTTGGTCCTGGACCGTCGCGGCATCGTACCCGAACACGCTCTCGAACGCCGGGTTCACCGCCCGCACGACGGGTTCCCCGTCGACGAGCTCGTACTCGACGGTGGCCGATGGCAGGTTCCGGAACAGGCCCGCGAGCCGCTGGCGTTCCTGCCGGCGCTGGGCGGTCTCCGCCAACCGATCGAGGGCGGCCGTCGCATGGCTCACCAACAACTCCGCCAGTTCGCGATCCCGGTCATCGAAGGCCGCGGTCTCCCTCGCGGCCACCTGGAAGACACCGTGCTCGCCGATGGGCACCGACAACACCGACGCGTACTCGCTTCCCGTCGGAACCCCCTCGGGGCCATGGATGTCGTCGACGACGACTGCCTCCTGGCGTTCGTAGGCGCGGGAGGCCACGTTCTGATCGGGGTCGAGGGCCACCCCGGTGACGTCCGCAGCCACCTCCCCGGGGGACTCCGCACGCGGGACCAGGGTATCCCCCACAACCGCGTCCGCGATCACGTACTCCCCGGGGAGTACCGCCGCCGCCGCTTCGACCACCAGCTCGTAGACGGTCTGCACCCGCTCACAGGCACCGAGTTCGACCGCTGTTTCGTGGAGGGCGGTCAACGCCCGTTCGTGGGCCTTCCGACCCGAGATGTCACGGACGAACGCCAACACCCGGTCCTGTCCCCCGATCACGGCGGCCTTGAGCACCACCTCGATGGGGAACCGATCACCCTCCTGGGTCTCGGCCTCCCATTCGAACACCTGGGGCTCCCCTTCGTGGGCGCGACGAACCCGCGTCCGGGCGGCCTCGACGGTGTGCGGTGCCTCGTCGACGAGGATCTCCTCGACCGACCGATTCAGCACCGTCTCCCGATCGGTGCCCAGCATCTCTGCGAACCGATGGTTGACATCGACGATCGCGCCGGTCTCCGGATCGTGGACCGCGATCCCGTCGGTCGCCTTCTCGAAGATCTCGCGGTAGTTCGACTCGGCCCGTCGCCGTGAGACGGCGGTGACCAACCGGTTCGCCAGGATCTCGTACCGGTCGACATCGACGTCTTTCTGCAGGTAATCAGTGACCCCGCTCGCGATCGCATCACTCGCCACGGACTCCGAGCCCTCCCCGGTGAACAACACGAACGGGAGGTCGCCGAACCGGTCCCGGACCGTCTCCAGGAAGGCGAGCCCATCGGTCTCGTGCATGTCGTAATCGGAGACGACACAGTCGACGGGTTCGGTGTCGATGAGCTCGAGACCCGCCTCGACGGTTGTCGCCGTGGTCACCCGCAACCGGTCGTCAGCGCGTTCGAGGTGATCGGCGGCCATCGACGCGAATGCCGGGTCATCGTCGACGTGGACAACATGGATCGGTTTGCTACCGTCGCCCATCACAGACCTCCCACGGATTAGGTGGGGCTGAGTGCAGCCACTGCAGCAATCACCATCAAACCCGGGGGCGATCGACGCCGGTCAGTCACGGGTGAAGGTCACGGCCGCCCCTTGCCCGAACCCGACACACAACGTCGCCAATCCCTGGTCGACGTCACGTTTCTGCATCTCGTGGAGCAGGGTCACCGGCAACCGCGCCCCGGATGCTCCCAACGGGTGCCCGATGGCGATGGCGCCGCCGTTGACGTTGAACACCTCGTCGTCGATCCCGAGTTCCCGTTTGCAGTACACCGTCTGGGCGGCGAATGCCTCGTTCAACTCGACCAGCCCGAACTCGTCGATGGACTGGCCGGTCCGCTCGAGTAATCCGCGGGTCGCCGGAACCGGTCCGATCCCCATCACCGTGGGATCGACGCCCGCGACGTTGTGGTCACCGACCCGGCCGAGGATGTCGAGCCCGTGGTCGTTGGCGAACGCCTCGCTGGTCACCAACAACCCAGCCGCACCATCACTGATCTGGGAGGCGTTGCCAGGCGTGACCGTGCCATCTGCCTTGAACACCGTGGGTAACTCCGCCATCTGCTCGAGACTGGTGTCCGGACGGATCCCCTCGTCCTCCGTGACGACGCCGTCCTCGGTCTCGACGGGGACGATCTCGTCGTCGAACCGCCCGGATTCGGTCGCCTCGGCCGCGCGTTGGTGGCTACGGTACCCGTACTCGTCCTGGGCCTCTCGGGAGACGTCGTGTTCCTCGGCGACCTTCTCGGCGGTCATCCCCATCTGTAACTCGCCGACGTTGTACATCGACGCGAGTTCGGGATGGAGGTCCGCCATGTTCTCGCCCATCTTCGTCCGACTCATGTTCTCGACCCCGCCGGCGATGATGCAGTCCCGTTGCCCGACGGCGATGCTGTCGGCCGCACTCATCAGTGCCTGCATCGACGAGGCACACCACCGGTTGACCGTCGCGGCCGGCACCGCCTCCCCCAACTCGGAGAGCAACGCGATGACCCGGCCGAGGTTGTTGTCCTGTTCGCCCCGTTGCTGGGCACACGCCCACATCAGATCGTCGACCTGATCGCTGCCCAACCCCGAGTCTTCGAGGATGGTGTCCACGACCGCGACAGACAGGTCTTCGCTGCGCGTCGCCGCGAACACCCCGTCCTCTTTGCCCTGGGGCGTGCGTCGTGCGACCGCTACCACCGGTGTCCGTGGTCCGTCCATACCCGTCCTGGACGGGCCACGGCCTTAACACTCTCCCACTCCCTCCGACCGGCAACCCAGAAGGGGTTTGTACATCCCGGCGTACCGTCCGTCGATGGCACCGCGCCGCCCGCCCGTCGACCGACGCGCCCTCCCGGCGATCTTGGCGATCACGGCGTTGGCCCTCGCCGCCCGCCTCTGGCGGCTCGGCTGGCGGATCGCCCACCAGGACGAGGGCCGGGTCGGCGACTGGATTCTCCATTACGTCCGCACCGGTCACTGGGAGTATCGCGCGATCATCCACGGCCCGTTCATCCCACACGTCGACGGCGTCCTGTTCTCGGTGTTCGGCGCCTCGGATTTCACGGCCCGGGTCGTGGTCGCGGTCGTCGGCGGCCTCCTCCCCCTCGCCGCCTGGCTGCTCCGCGATCGGTTGACCCTTCCCGAACTCGTCGCGACGGCACTGTTCCTCGCGGCGAACCCGGTCCTCCTCTATTACAGTCGGTTCATGCGCAACGACGTCTTACTGGCGACGTTTACCTTCATCGCGGTCGGCTTCGCCATCCGGGCCATCGACCGACGCCGCGCCCCGTACCTGTATGCAGCCGCCATCGCGTACGGTCTCGCACTCACCACCAAGGAGAACGCGTTGGTCTACCCCCTGGCCTGGGGCGGGGCCCTCGTCCTGCTGGTCGACCACCGACTCACCCTCACCGACTCCGGATGGCGGACGACGGTCCGGACCACGGTGGTGTCGACGGCTCGGAGGCTCTGGCGGTGGAACCACCACATCGGCGGCGCCGCCCTCCTCGGACTCGCCACCGCCGTCGTGTTCTACGCCCCGAAACCCGCCTTGTACGAGGCACTGACCGACCCGACCCGGCTCCCGGACGTCGTCGGCGCCGCCACCCTCGGCTCCTGGCGGAAGTTCATCACCCTCTGGGGGAGTGCGTCCCTCCGCGACCACTCCTATCTCGCCCTCGCCGCCGAGTACTGGACCGTCCTCTGGGTGGCCGCACTCCCCTTGTCGGCGTTTGCGGTCCTGGGATTCCTTTACGACCGGTACACGGGGCAGCGTCCACGGGACATCGTCGCGTTCTGCTTTTACTGGGGTGGGGCCAGCGTCGTCGGCTACCCACTCATCATGGACATCGCCGCCGCGTGGTCGAACGTCCACGCCCTCGTCCCCCTGGCCGTTCCCGCCGGTGTCGGCGTCGCTGCCGTCTACTCTCGCGCCGCCGCGGCGGTCCGGACGACCGGGGTGACACCGGTCGCCGGCCTCGCTACTGTCTTCGGGGTCGTCGCTCTCGCCGGCCTCACCCTGACCGTTCGTGGCTTCGACGCCCTCGTCGGGGGCGACCCAGCCGCCGTCACCGCGGCCATCGCCCTCGCCCTCATCGCCGTCGGCGGCGCCGCCGTCCTCGCCACCGGCGACGTCATCCCGGTGCCCCCGACCGAGGCGATCGTCGGCGGGCTCCTCGTCGCCGCACTGCTCGGGGCGACCGTCCAGACCGGCGCCGTCGCCACCCGAACCGTCTACGAGCGACCCCAGGGACCGGGCAACGTCCTCGTCCAGTACGCCCAACCAGCCGGGGAGATGCAAGCGGTCCTCGCGGACATCGAACGCATCGCCACCACCCACGACACGGGCCCTGACGTCCTCTACTACGGCGAGGTCCAACCCCAGGCCGGAAGCGCCCCCGAATACGAGTTCTACGTCCCCGCCGACCACTACCGGAGCATGCAACGGTACGGTCCGGCAGCGATCGATGCCAACGACGGGTGGCCCGCCACTGCCAATCCACCGCCCGGCTGGTTCAGCCGCCTCCCACTCGCCTGGTACACCAGCGCCTATGGCGCCGACGTCACCAGCACCACCAACGCCACCAGCCTCCGCGATGGCGCCCCACCGGTCGTCATCACCTTCGCCACCGACGCCCCCGGCATCCACAACACCGCCGCCGACGTCGCCCCCTACCTTCAGGACTACACCCGATACCGATTCCAGCAGTACCAGTACGGTCGGCCCATCGTCATCTTCGTCGATCCCGCCGCCTAACCCCGGGCAAGCCCCGGCTCACCGACCCGACGCTCTTATACGAGCCCACTGACAACACCTACCGATGAACGACCCGGCGGTCGATGTCATTGAGGTCCTGCTCACCGCACGACTCTACGAACGAGACACCGACCTCGATGCGGACGACCTCCCTCCGAACGTCAGAGCCGCACTGTGGGACGACACCTCCGGCCTCGAGCGACCGCTGCCCGTCAGCGCAGACGCCGCCAGTGAGGCCACCGGCGTCGAGGACCCGTGGGATGCCATCTCCTCGCTGATGTTCACCGATCGAGACACCTTCTCCGACGAACTCAAACTCGTCGACGACGACATGGCTAGCGACTGGTACCTCGACCGCGTCGACGACGACCGCATCCAACAGAACCCGACGCTGGCGGCCGCCTTCCAGGACCGTGACGAGGTGGCCGTCGACTACGAACAGGCCCGCGCCGACAACCGCCCCGCCCGCGCCGACCGCGCCTGGATCGACAACCTGCTCGCCGAGTACTTCGACGCGGAGGACGACGAGGACCAGGAGATGCTCGACCTCGTCGAGGTCCGCGCCCCCGAGGGGGTCGAACTCACCCTCGATGACCTGGTGCTCACCACCGAACAGGAGGCCGAGGTCCGGAAGGTGATGAAGGCCATCGAACACCGGGAGTACCTCGCCGACGTCGGCCTCCGGGAGATCGGGAAACTCCTGTTCGTCGGCCCGCCCGGCACCGGGAAGACCTCGACAGCCCGGGCACTCGCCCACGAGCTCGACCTCCCGTTCGTCGAGGTGAAACTGTCGATGGTGACCAGTCAGTACCTCGGCGAAACCGCGAAGAACGTCGACAAGGTCTTCGAGGTCGCCAAACGATTGTCGCCGTGTATCTTCTTCATCGACGAGTTCGACTTCGTCGCCAAGACCCGTCGCAGCGACGAACACGCCGCCATCAAACGCGCCGTGAACACGCTGTTGAAAAGCATCGACGAGATCAGTCTGATCCGGGACGACGTCCTGTTGATCGGGGCGACCAACCACCCCGACCAACTCGACTCCGCGGCGTGGCGCCGGTTCGACGAGATCCTCGAGTTCCCGAAACCCGATGAGTCCATGCGCGCGGACATCCTCCGCGTCGTGACACGGCCCATGGCCATCGAGAACTTCGACCCCGAGGAACTCGCCGCCGAGACCGAGGGCCTCACCGGGAGCGACCTCCGACTGGTCCTACGCGAGGCCGTCCTCGAGGCGTTACTGGAGGACCGCACCACCCTCACCCAGGCGGACCTCCTCGCCGCGGTCGAGGAGTTCGAGGAGCGGGACAACCTCAAGCGGATGGACGCCGTCGAGGAACAGCTCGTCACCGACGGCGACCACGACCACGCGCACTGATGGAGGTCACGCTGCTGGGGACCGGCGACACCACCGGCACCCCCACACCCGGGTGTGACTGTGACACGTGTCGACGCGCCCGGGACCAGGACGTCGAACGCACCCGCTTCTCCGTCCACGTGTACAACGAGCGCACCGACCAGTCACTGCTCCTCGACGCCAGTCCGGACTTCCGAACGCAGTTCCTCCGCCAGTCAGTCCCGCTGCCGGACGCCGCCGTGATCTCACACATCCACTTCGACCACCTCGACGGGCTCGGCAACGCCTACCGCCTCGTCGATTCGCTGACGGTGTACGCCGCCGCCGCGACCGACCCCGCCACCGGGGAGAGCGTCGCCGAGACCGTCGCCAGGAAGTACGACTACCTGGATCGCGTCACCGTCGAACCCCGGTCACCGTACAGGACCTTCGATGCGGCGGGATTCGACGTGACCCTGGTCCCCGTCGACCACCCGCCCCTACACTGTTATGGCATCCGCATCGACGGTCCAACCGGCAGTCTCGCCCTGACCGGCGATACCACCTATGCCGTCCCCGACCGATCCCGTGCCGTGTTAGCGGACGCCGACCTGCTGCTCGCCGACGCCCTCGTCCCCGCCACCCAGTGCGGGCGCCACCCGGCGGGCGGCGCCCACCACGACGCCGACGGGGTCCCTCGAACCTTCGGTACCAAACACATGACCCGGGAAGGCGCTCTCGCCCTCGCGACCGATCTCGATGCCGACCGCACCCGCCTCGTCCACGCCTCCCACTACTACCCCGCCGAGGATGCCTTCGAGGAGCCCCTGGCGGTCGACGGGGAACGGTATACCCTCTGAGTTACTCGGGGTCGGATCGGAACCCGGTGAGGTCGGCTTGACGTCGCGCCACCGGCTCTGGCTCCGGCTCCCAGTCCGTGCGGGCAGCCCGGAGCTCCGCGACATCGACGGACGGGGGGCTCGCCGCCTCCCGGGCCGGGCACGACCGCCCACAGTCGGTCGCGGGGTCGACGACCCGGTCGTAGTACCGACACTCCGGCACCCCGGCATCGGTCGCGACCGCGTTCGCACACGCCGGGTACCGGTCGGGGCGCCACCCTTTCCCGTACGCCCGTTCGGCGATCTGTCGCCGTGCTCGCGCCTTCGCTGCCGCATCGACCGTGGCGATGTCCGTCCGCCCCGGGTGCTCGGCCCGGATCTCCACACCGGCCGCCCCCGGTTCGAGCGCCGTCGGCTCTCTGATGACGGCCACCGATCGCTCCTCCGGATCGAACTCCCAGACCCCGACGGGCTCCGGGATCCGATTCAGGTGGGCTCCAGTCACGTGGGAGGCCGTCGCGAGCACCACCCGATCGAAGAGACCGAGTGCGACGTCGGTCCGTAACTGCCGACCCAGATCCCCCGGGGTGGCCAGATCCGGCTTGTTCTCGATCGCCGTGACTGCCCCGAACCAGTCCTTGGGGTACGGAGCAGCCCGCCGGACCACCGACCGACCGTCCCGACGAGCCCGTTCGAGCACCCCGAGTTCGGCGCCCCGTTCCGCCGCCGCCCGTGCCCGCTCGGGTTCTCCCGGGATCGCCTTCGTCACCGGGCGCCACCGGGCCACCCCGAGGTCGGCGTCGATCACCGGTCGCGGAATCGGCTCGGGGGTCAGTCCTGTGCGGTCCTCGAAGGCCGGTCCAGGCGCCACATGGACGACATCCACGACCCGCGTCCCCGGGTCGAGGACAGCGCCACCGAGTTGCCGGGCGATTACCCCGCGACGCCGCCGCTCCAGTGTGGCGCACAACCGGAGTTCGAACCCGTACTCCCGCACACGAGTCCATCGCGACCCCAGAGTAAAAACACCATGTCTGTCTCCGCCAGATATAACCCCGACAGGAGCCCAGTCCGTGGCGACGCCCCTGGATGTCCCGCGATGACAGACGCAGAACCGCCGCCCTCCTCCTCGCCGTGCGCACCGGCCGAGCCCTCCTCCTCATCGTGCTCGGCCTCGCGGCGATCTATGCAGCGGTCACGCCACGACCGGTAACGGCGCTGTTCCCGGGTCCGTTCCTTGCCTACCTGGGGGACATCGCCACCCTTGACCTCGGCCGCGTCACCCAGATCCACCAACCGGAGTGGGTCGAGATCGCCACGTGGAACGTCTACATCCCGGACCCACACGTCACCAGCATCCTCGCGAATCGCCTCCCATCGACGACCTTCCTCCTGGCGTGGACGACAGTGATCGGCGTCGGTGGCGGCGTCCTCGGTGCCCTCCTCGTCACCTCCCTCACCGAGGAACCGCCCCGGCCGCCGGCCACCGGCGTCACCGCCATCCTCGTCCGGGTTATTCCCGTCTACGTCCTGGGGGAGGTCCTGGTCGCGCTCCTGAACTTCTCCGATCGACTGTTCAACTTCGACTGGGCCACCCTCCTCGTGGACACTCCGCCGATCATCTTCGGTCTGCGCTCGTTCCCGGACATCACCACCGTCACCGGGCTGCTCGCTGCCTCCAAATGGGCGATCGTCCCCGCCGTCGCCGCGAGCACCGCACTCCTCCCGACCGTCTACCGGATCACCCGCCGTGCACTCGGGTCCGCCCACTCCGCCGCCGCGGCCACCACCATGCGGCGTCGTGGCGGCGCCACCGCCGACCGTGGACAACGCCGCCACACCGCCGTCCTCTGGCTGCTCGAAGCCCTCCCGACACTGCTCGTCGTCCTCCCGATCGCGGTCCTCGTCGCGGAGGTGGCGGTCCGCAACGACACCGGCCTCTCCCGGGTCGCCGGCGCCGCCCTGCTCGCCGGCGAGCCCACCCTCCTCGCCGCGTTGTTCCTGCTCATCCTCGGTCCCGCACTCCTCGCAGACGTCCTCCGGGAACCATTGGTCTACCTCTTGACCGGTACCCGCCGCAGCGATCCCCGCGCCCAGGATCGGTTCGCCATGCCCGGCGCCCGCCTCCGGGAGTTCCGGTTCGACCGGCCACGACTCCACGCCTACGTCGCAGACCGACCCACCCGGGTCATGGCCCGGATCCGGGACAACCCGGCCCCTGCACTCACCTGGGTGGTGGGTGCCGCTGTCCTCCTCGCATTGCAGGTGGGATCGCTCCTGGATTTCGCGTACGCCGTCACCGGCGTCACCACCATCCCCGACGCCCCGACGCTGATCTCGTGGACGACCATCCCCGATGGCGCCTATCCCACGCCATCGGGCACCGCGGGCTCCCTGTTCGGGCTGCCACAGTGGGCGGCCTGGACGCTGCGCCTGCTCGTCGCCGAAACCTACCTCCTGGCGCTCCTGGCCTGGACCTGGATCGGCATCCGCATCGCCCGTGTCGTCTACGGCGACGCCACCACCCCGATCATCGGCGGCCCCACACTCAGCACCCTCACCACCCATCCCCGCATCCCCGCCGCCGGTGCCGTCGCCCTGCTCATCATCGCCGTCGGGGTGTTCGCACCGGCGACCGCCCCGGCCATGGCCGACAATCCGACCGCATCGTACAGCGACCAGACGGTCACCTATCGTGACCCCGTGTCCGGCGAGATCCGCACAGTCAGTCGCATCATCGTCGCCGGCACCCAACGCCCGACTGGCGTCGAGAACGGGACCGCCGGCCCCCTCGAGTACGGGCGCTTCGACCGGTTCCACCCGATGGGCATCCTCCTGGAACCCGCGCCCGCCGCCACCGGCGGCCGCACCCGCGATGCATTCCTTCCCTTCGTCATGCGGCTCCAACAACTGTTGATCACCGTCGGCCTGGTGGTCGGCGCCGCCCTCCTCATCGCCGTCATCGCCACCGCACTCGCCGCAACTAACCCGGTTTTGGACGCCATCGTCGCCCGGGGCGCCACCGTCCTCGCTCTCATCGCCCTCCCCGTCGGGGTCGCCGCCACCCGCCGCACGATCGGCGCCGCCGGCTTCGTCCGGGTCGGGACCACCCCGACGCTCCCGCCCTCACCCGTCGACCCCGCCGTCACCTGGCTGGACCAGTCACTGCTGGCCACCCGCAACCTCGCCCTCGCCGCCCTGCTGGCCGCCGCCGTCGTCCTGGTCGCCCGCCGCTACCTCCACCCCGACACCACCACGGACACCCCGTGGCACGACCGGGTCGCCCTTCCCCTCCTGGCGGCCGCCCACTATCTTGGGGCCGCCGTGATCGTCGTCGTCCTCGTCGTCCGCCTGTTCACGAACATCGATCCATCGGCGGTTCTGTTCTTCGACGTCGGCGTGTCCCTTGATCTTATCTGGATCGACACCGCCCTCTGGTATCGTAACACCGTCTCCATCGGCGTCCAACTCCTCCTCGCTGCGGCATTGACTGTCCTCGGCGACGGCCTGCGCTCGGCCGCCGGGACGCGCGCCGATCCAACCAGCGACCCCCGTCAGGAGTTCGAGGCCGGAGGTGACGGGACGTGACCCGCCTCCTTGTCGCTACCACCATCGTCGCCGTCGTCGCCGTCGCCGTCGTGGCGGCCTCGATCACCTCTCCCGTCCCCGGCGCCGAAACCCCCGACACCATCCCCAACCGCACCCTCCCGGGTGACGGCGGTCCCCCGACCGGTGATGGGGCGGTACCATCGGACCGCCCGGCGTTCACCCTCCCCGGCATCGGTGTGATCGTCCCCGTCGCCTTCGACCTCCCGCCGTGGTTGGGCGCCACCCTCGTCGTCGCACTGCTCGCAGGGATCCTGTTCGCCCTCGTTCGCGAGGTCCGTGACCGCCCCACCCCCACCCACGTCGACCCAGTCACCCCCGAGGAGGTCACCACCACACCGACAGCCACCACCGGCGTCGGCGACGCGGCGGGGCGTGCCGCCGACCGGTTGCTCGCCGACACGGACGCCGCCATCACCAACGAGGTCTACCGCACGTACCGGGAGATGATCGCCCATCTCGAGGTCCCGAACCCCGACGCCACCTCACCCCAGGAGTTCGCGACCGCCGCCATCGAGGCTGGCCTCGACCCCGGCGACGTCGAGACGCTGACCAGCCTCTTCGAACGGGTGCGGTATGGCAGCGACACCGTCACCGACGCCGACCGGACGACTGTCGCCGAGATCCTCCGCCGGATCGAGGACCGGTACGGGTCAGACCAGGCACCCACCGAGGAATCCGACACCGACGACACCGAGACCAGGACCGGTGACATCCCCGACCCATGGGAGGACCGATCGTGACCGCCGATCGTCCAGACCGCGTCACCGTCGCCATCCTCGCCGTCGGCCTGATCGCGGCCGCCCTCGGGTTCCTCGGCGTCCTGGCCCCAGCCATCGGCAGCCGGTATTTCGGCGGTATCCCGGTGATGAACGTCGTCGGCCTCGCCGCCCTCGGCCTCGCCGCCCACAGTGTCGTCCGCCGGTATGGGTATCCGATCACCCGGACGATCCTCCCCGCCGTCCGCCCGAACACCACCGCGACCCGGACCGGCGCCACCGTCGACGACGCCCTCCGAACCCGCGTCGCGACCGCCAGAGCCGCCTTCCGCGATGCCACCATCGCCCTCCTCGCGGTCGACACGGACCGAGAATCCGCCGAAACCTCCGTTGCCGATGGGTCCTGGACCGAGGACGTAGCCGCTGCCCGGTTCCTCACCCCGTCCGTGGCACCGCCGGACAGCCTCCGCCGCCGGCTCCGCGACCGACTCAGTGACGACCCCCGCGTCCTCCGAGAGGCCCGTGCCGCCGTCGCGGCGTTGCTCGACCACGCCGACGTCGACCCCCCGTCTCGTGACCCCGGCCCCACGCCAACATCGGCATCCGATCGACTCGAGGACCTCGACGAGGGCGCGACCGCCACCCACCGAACGCATCGCTGGACCGGTGTCGCCGCGCTCCCCGCATTCGCCGTCGCGGTCGCCGTCTTCACCCGGAGTCCCGGGAGCTTCCTCGTCGCCGGGGTCGGCCTCGCCCTCCTCGGCATCGTCCGCCACACCGCGACCACCCCACCGACGCCGTCGATCGCGGTCGAACGCCGCGTCGACGACCCCACACCCCACGCAGCAGGCCCCGTCAGGATCACCATCGCCATCACCAACACCGGCGACACCCGGATCGACGACATCCGCCTCTGTGACGGGGTGCCCCCCGCCCTCGTCGTGGACCGCGGCGTCCCGTCCCTTGCCACGTCCCTCGCTCCCGGGGCGACCGTCGAAACCTCCTACGCCGTGAGGGCCACCCGCGGTGTCCACCGGTTCGACCCGCCATACGTCGTCGTCCGGAACCACACCGGCACTCAAGAGCACCTCTCCCGACCCCCCGTCGAGGGCCCGGATCGCATCGAGTGTGTCCCCCCACTGTCGGCTCCCGAACCCCCAGAACGCGCCCGAACCACGCCGTACGCCGGTCGCGTCGCCACCAAAACCGGTGGGCAGGGCGTGGAGTTCTACGGCACGCGCGAGTACCGACACGGCGACCCGCTCGCTCGCGTCAACTGGAAGCGACTCGCAAGCACCGGTGACCTCTCGACCATCCAGTTCCGCCAGGAGCAGGCCGCCGCCGTCGTCATCCTCATCGACACCCGGGCCAGCGCTCGCGTCGCCCCCACGGTCGAGGACCCCCACGCCGTCGAGCGCAGCGTCGACGCCGCCCGCCAACTCGCCGGCTCGCTCCTCGATGCCGGTGACCAGGTCGGGGTGGGGACCCTCGGCCCCGCCACCCACTGGACCCCGCCGGGCGCCGGGGCCGCCCACCGAGCTACCCTCCGCCGCACCCTTGCCGAGGCACCCGCCTTCTCCCCGCGGCCCGCCGACGGCGGGTTCGAGGCCGCTGCCGCCGTCGCAACCTTCCGTGCCCGGCTCACCGAGGGCACCAACGTCATCCTCTGCACCCCGCTCGTCGACGACTGGGCCGCAAGCGTCGCCAGGCGACTCGCCGCCCGGACCGCCGTTACCGTCGTGAGCCCCGACCCCACGAGTACCGCGACGCTGGGCGCACGTCTGGCCGCCGTCGACCGCGCCCGCCGCATTACCACGCTCCGGAGCGCCGGCGTCCCGGTCATCGACTGGGGGCCCGACGATCGGTTGGCGACCGCCCTCACCCGGCGCGCCCGCCGGTGAACACCCTCGCCCGCTGGTCCACCCATCGCCGGTGGGGGCTGGCCACCCTTCCCCTCTCCCGTGGCTCCCAGCCCGCGCTCACCCGTCAGTCGGCCGACTCGGCGCCGGTGGCGGACACCGGCGGTAGGTATAAGACAATCACTGCAATTTGCTGGGATAGACGCCCTGATGGCCCCCACGCGCAGGACAGCCCTCCGTCTCGGAGTGATACGACTCGCCGGAGCCGCCCTCCTCACCTACGCCGTCGCCTCCACGGTGTGGATCCTCACCGAGGCATACACACACGTCCAGTTCGACCGCACCACCTACCCGGATTTCGATGCCGTCGTCACCGACCGGTACCCACAGTACGCGGGCGACCTCCTCCGGTTCCAGTTCGGCGCCACCGAACGCATCCACACGAGCTGGCAGACTGCCGGGTACTGGGAGGTGCCCCTGCTCCTCGAGGGGAACAGCGTCGGCACCATCATCGGCAATCGCCTGCCGATGTCGGGGTGGGTGATCCTCTGGACGGCGATCCTCTCCATGGGCCTCGGTCTCCTCCTCGCCATTCTCGTCGGCCGCCGCCGCGACACCGCGATTACCCCACCGAAGCCCTCTGCCCTCGCGCTGCTCGCTCGCGGCGTCTCGATCGTCTTCCTGGCGAGCCTCGTCCGCACGCTGGTCGGGTACTCCGACCGCCTCGTCAACGTCGACTGGGCCACCCTCATCGTCGAGACCCCACCGGTGACCGCGGGGTTGGGATCCATGCCACCGATCCTCACCGTCCACGGTTTCCTCATCGCCACCAAGTGGGCCGTCCTCCCCGCACTCGTCGCCGCGACCGCCGTCGTCCCCACGGTCTACCGCATCGGCCGCACCGCCACCGGCCAACACCACGACGGATTGCCCGCACGGGTCCGGATGGCCGCGGGCGGCCCCCGCGACAGCCCACCACAACGCCGTCACACCCTGCTCATCTGGTTCCTCGAGGCGCTCCCACTGCTCGTCGGGGTGACCATCGTCGCCTCCCTCGTCGCCGAGACCTACTTCCGGGCCGCCAACGGCCTCTCCCGGGTCATCGGGGCCGCGTTACTCGCGGGGGACCCCGCGTTCCTCGCCGCGGTCGCCGTCCTCATCCTGACCCCGATCCTCCTCGCCGACCTCGTCCGCGAACTCGGGATCTACTGGATCACGGGCGCCCGGCGCCGCGCCCCCGACACCGCCGCCCTGTTCGCGATCCCCTCCGCGACCGCCGTCATCGAGCGGCTGCGAGGCCCCGCGAACATCCCCGGTCGACTGCGGCGACAGGTCCGCCACCCGACGGGTGGTGTCCTCTCCCGGATCCGCAGGAACCCCTGGCCCGCCATCGGGTGGCTGGTCGCGGGCGCCGCGTTGCTCGCCATGGAACTCGGCGCGATATTCAACGTCGTGACGGTCACCGTCCCGGGCGTGACCCTGCCTCGCCTCCCCACGCTCATCTCGAAGACCACCATCCCGGACGCCGCCCACCAGACCCCCTCCGGCGAGTGGGTCGGCGGGTTCCTCGGGCTCTCCCCTGCCCTCGCCTGGGCCGCCCGTGTCCTGATCGCGGCCGCCTACGTCACCGCGTTGGGCGTGTGGGCATGGCTTGGCGTCCGCATCGCCCGTGTCGTCTACGG
Organism: Halobacteriaceae archaeon; assembly: GCA_042216925.1. Taxonomy (GTDB): domain Archaea; phylum Halobacteriota; class Halobacteria; order Halobacteriales; family Halobacteriaceae; genus JBDGTJ01. The sequence continues at coordinate 21,125 of JBDGTJ010000004.1, read as the reverse complement.
CGACGGCGACGCAGACCTCCTCACCGGCCACACGCGCTCGTTGCCGGGGGGCAACGACCGGCTTCGGGTCGGGTTCCTCGTCGTCCTCATCATCGGGTCGGTTGGGGTGTTCGCCCCGGCGCTCTCAACGTCGCTGGCGGACAACCCGTCCGCGCCGTTCAGCCAGCAACGCGTGACCTACCTCAATCCCGAGACCGGGGAGGTCCGGGAGGCACTGATGGTCGAGGTCGTCGCCAACATGGACCCCGACGGCAGTCCGGGCGGCACCGTCGGCCTCATGGAGTACGACCGGTACGGTCGGTTCCACCCGCTGGGCGTCTCCCTCGAGGGCCTCCCTGGCAAACACCCCAGTTCCAGGAACTTCGACGTCTTGTTGAACCTCTCGATGAACCTGCAAGGCGTCGTCCGGAACGTCGGACTGACCGGCGTCGTCGCCCTCGTCCTGACCGCGGTCCTTGGGGCGGCGGCGATTGCCTCGTCGTGGGTCGACCGGTTGCTCAGTGTCGTCAGCGACCGTGCCGTCCTCCTCCCGTTGTTCCTGGTCGGGGTCTTCACCCACCGCGTCCCCGGGACCGGCGGCACCGGCATCAACGGGTTGCTCGTTCCCCCGCCACCCGTCGAAAACCCACAGACCCCCTGGTTCCGCCAACCGGTCTTCGAGATCCATCACGTCGTCCTCGCCGTCCTCGTCGCCCTCGTCCTGGTCCGGGTCGTCCGTCGCGTCGCCGCGGCAAACGACGTCGACGACCCGGTCACCGCCCTCCGCGAGGCGGCGCTCCCGGTCCTCGGCCACGCCTGCCTGGCCCTCGCCGGGGTCCTCATCTTCGTCGTGACCCTCCGCCTGCTACAGTTCGAGCATCCGAAGGTCGCCATCGGGTTCGACGTCCGGGTGCCCCTGGACTTCCTGTGGATCGACACCGCGCTGTGGTACCGCCACGTCGTCCCGATGCTCGTCCAGTACAGTCTCGGCATCGGCCTCGCGTTGCTGGGGGACGGGTTGCGGGTCGCTGCCCGTGACCGCGCCGATCCCGAGAGTCTGGCCCCCACGGAAACCGACGCGGCGGGAGGTGGCGGATGAGCGTCGCCACGACGGGTCGGTCGGCCCTGGGGACCGCCGTCATCGCTGCCGTCCTCCTCGCCGTCGTCGCGGCGAGTTTGACCACGCCAATCCCCGGTGTAGAGGAACCCGACCAGACGCTGGACCGGAACCGCGGCGGCGGCAGCCCCGGTGGCGGCATCCAGGATCCCCAGACCGGGGGCCAGGACACCGTCGATGTCCCGGTCGTGGGCATCTCGATCCGCCTCGACATCGACCTCCTCCCGGGCTGGTTGCTCATCGCGTTGATCGGTCTCGGTGCCGCCGCCGCGATCGCCGGGTTCGTGGTCTCCATCCGCGATCTGCTCTCCCGGGACCGCGTCGAGGTCGTCGAGGAACTCGAAGCCGACGAGACACCGGACCGGAGTGCCGCCGCGGTCGGGGACGCGGCGGGGCGTGCCGCCGACCGGTTGCTCGCCGACACGGACGCCGCCATCACCAACGAGGTGTACCGCGCCTACCTGGAGATGACACGGCCGCTCGCCGTCGAGAACCCGGCGTCGAGCACGCCACGTGAGTTCGGTACGGCCGCGATCGACGCGGGTCTCGACCCCGAGGACGTCGAGACGCTGACCAGCCTCTTCGAACGGGTGCGGTACGGGGCCGAACCCCTCACCGATGCCGACAGGGACCGCGTCGTCGCGGTGCTCCGCCGCATCGAAGCGACCTACGCCGACACGGAGGAACCCGAGGAATGAACCGCACCCGTCGGCTCGCGTACGTCGCCGCCGCCATCGCCGCCATCCTGGGCCTCGCCGGGGTGCTTCAACCGACCTTCGGCCGGACGCTCCTGGGTGGCACCCCGTTACTCGACGCCACCGCACTCGTCGCGTTGGCACTCGCCGCCCAACAGGCCGTCCGCTGGGTGCGCACCACCCCCGCCGACACCGTCCTCGCCGAACGCGGCCAGCGTCGCGGCGTCCACCTCGCCGGCGAACGCATCGACCAGGCCCTGGCCGACCGGTCGGCAACCGCTCGGGACCGCATCAGGGAGGTGGTGATCGACGCCCTGACCGCGGCCACCGGCGACGACCCGGCCACCGTCGAGGCATCCGTCGAGGACGGGAGCTGGACCGAGGACGCCGAGGCGGCCACGTTCCTCGCCAGCGACGTCGAACAACGAGACGGCGTCCTCCGCCGGTTCCTCGAAGCGTTGCGTGGCTTCCCGACACCACGGCGTCGGGCCGCCCGCGTCGCCACCGTCCTCGCCGAACGGGCCGAGGTCGACCTCCCCACCACCGAGGACAGTCCACCACCGCCAACGCCGGGGACCGCCGGCCGCGGCGTCGAGGCTATCGCCCCCGGAGAGTTGTCGGTCCATGACACGGCGCGCTGGACCGGGCTCGCGGCACTCCCCCTGTTCGCCGTGGGGACCTCCGTGTTCATCCGGAGTCCCACGCCCGCTCTCGTCGCCGCCGTCGGAACCATCCTCCTCGGGTACGTCCACTCCCGGTCCCCGCCCACGCCCTCACTCGCCGTCACCCACCGGATCGAGGACACGACCCCCGCACCGGGGGAGACGGTGCGGGTAACCCTCGCCATCACCAACGAGGGCGAGACCACCGTCCCCGGCCTCCGGGTCTGTGATGGCGTACCCGATGGGCTCGCGGTTACACGCGGTCGACCCACCCTCGCCACGACCCTCCGCCCCGGCGACACCGCGACCCTGACCTACGCGGTTGAGGCCCGGTTCGGCGACCACGTATTCGACCCGGTCTATGCGGTCACCAGAGATGCGGCCGGCGCCAGCGAGGCCATCACCCGCCTCCCGGTCACCTCCGAGATCTCCTGTATCCCACCGCTGCCCGAACCCGATCCCACCGCCCGCGCTCGGACGACGCCGTACACGGGCCAGGTCGGCACCGACACCGGTGGGCAGGGCGTGGAGTTCTACGGCACGCGCGAGTACCGACACGGCGACCCGCTCGCCCGCGTCGACTGGAAGCGTATGGCCCGCACCGGCGACCTCTCGACGATCGTCTACCGCCAGGAGCAGGCCGCCGCCGTCGTCCTGTTGATCGACGCCCGCCGCGCCGCCTACGTCGCCCCCACGCGGGCCGGCCCGACCGCCGTCGACCACAGCGTCCAGGCCGCCGCCGAACTGTTCGGCGGTCTCGTCGACGCCGGTGACCAGGTCGGCCTGACGGCACTCGGGCCCCGCCCCTGTTGGTTACCGCCCAGCGCCGGCGACGACCACCGCGCCCGATTCCGGCAGACCTTGGCCAACGACGACGCCTTCGGTGCCGTGCCTCCGTCCGACAGCTTCCAACCGGCCCAGGAACTCACGCGGCTCCGCGCCCGGATCGACGCCGGGAACATCGTGTTCTGCTCCCCGCTGGTCGACGATTGGGCCGTCTCAGTCGTCCGCCGTCTCGAGGTGGCCGGCCACGCCGTCAGCGTCGTCAGTCCCGACCCGACGGGCAGCGGCCGCGTCGGCGACAGTCTCGCCCGGGTGCGTCGCAGCCAACGCCTCACGGACCTCCGCCGCCGCTCGATCAGTGTCGCCGACTGGGACCCCGAGGAACCGCTGCCCGTCGCACTCGCCCGGGTCGCCTGCCGAGAACGAGAGCGGTGACCCCGTCCCGGCGGGCGGTCGAGAACAGTAGGTTTATCAGGCGCACGGGGCGAAGATACGCCGAGATTACTCGATGGTAGATGACGCACAACCGGAGGTGAACATCGGGCTCGTCGGCCACGTCGACCACGGGAAGACGACGTTGGTCCGGGCGTTGAGCGGCGAGTGGACCGACCAACACTCCGAGGAGATGAAACGGGGGATCTCCATTCGGTTGGGGTACGCCGACGCGACCTTCCGGCGGTGTCCCGAGTGTGAGGCCTCCGAGTGCTACACCGTCGAGACCACCTGTCCCACCCACGACGCCGAGACCGAGGTCCTGCGCACGGTCTCGTTCGTCGACGCCCCCGGCCACGAGACGCTGATGGCGACGATGCTGTCCGGCGCCGCCCTCATGGACGGCGCGGTCCTCGTCGTCTCTGCGACCGAGGATGTCCCCCAGCCACAGACCGAAGAACATCTGATGGCACTGGACATCATCGGCATCGAGAACGTCGTCATCGCCCAGAACAAGATCGACCTCGTGGACGCCGACCGCGCCCGCCAGAACTACGAGCAGATCACGGAGTTCGTCGAGGGCACCGTCGCGGAGGACGCCCCGATCGTCCCCATCTCAGCCGAACAGTCGGTGAACCTCGACCTCCTCATCGAGGCCCTCGAAACCGAGATCCCGACACCGGACCGCGACCCCGACGCCGACCCGTTGTTGTACGTCGCCCGCAGCTTCGACATCAACCGTCCTGGCGCCAGTTGGGGCGACCTCGTCGGCGGCGTCCTCGGTGGCAGCCTCGTCAGGGGTCGCCTCGCGGTCGACGACGAGATCCAGCTCCGACCGGGCCGGGAGGTCGAGGAGGGTGGAGACACCGAATGGCGGGACATCGAGACCACCATCCGGTCCTTGCAGGCCGGCAACGAAACCGTCGAGGACGTCGGCCCGGGCGGCCTGCTCGGGGTCGGCACCGGGCTCGACCCCAGCCTCACGAAAGGCGACGCGCTCGGTGGCCGCGTCGCCGGGCCGCCGGGCACGCTGCCCCCGTCCTGGGAGTCGTTCACCATGGAGATCGACCTGCTCGACCGCGTGGTCGGCACGGAGGACGCCGACCAGGTCGAGGAGATCTCGACCGGGGAGCCGTTGATGCTCACGGTCGGTACCGCCACAACCGTCGGTGCCGTGACCAGCGCCCGCGACGAGGAGGCCGCCGTCTCCCTCAAACGACCGGTGTGTGCTCCCGAAGGTGCAAAGATCGCGATCAACCGCCGCGTCGGCTCCCGATGGCGACTGATCGGCGTCGGCACGCTCCGGGGATGAAGATCGCGATGGACTCCTCTGCCCTCATGGCTCCCGTCGAGACGGGTGTCCGCCTCTTCGAGGCCTTAGACGACCTCCTCGGGGAGTATGAGGCCGTCGTCCCCGAACCCGTCGTCGCCGAACTCGAGGACCTGGCCGCCGGCAGCGGCACCGAGGCCGCGGCGGCCTCCGTCGGCCTCGATCTCGCCGCCCGCTGTGAGACCGTCCCAACCGACGCGGAGTACGCCGACGACGCTCTGTACGAACTCGCGACCACGGACCGCGTCGCCGAGGTCGTCACCAACGACCGCGACCTGAAACGACGGTTGCTTGAGGCAGCCGTCCCGGTAATCCATTTAAGGGGTCGCACGCAACTGGCACGCACTCAACCACCATGTACAAACGAGTCAGACTGAAAGACACCGTCGAAGTGCCCCCCGAGGGCCTCGCGGACGTCTCTGCCGACCGGGTGAAACAGCTTCTCCAAGACAAACTCGAAGGGCGGATGGACGAGGAGGTCGGCAGCATCGTCACCGTCACGGAGGTCCACGACATCGGCGAAGGCGCCGTCCTCCCGAACCGGCCGGGCGTCTACTACGAGGCCGAGTTCGACGCGTTGACCTTCGACCCACAGATGCAGGAGGTCGTCGACGGTGAAGTCGTCGAGGTCGTCGGGTTCGGCGCGTTCGTCGGGATCGGTCCCGTCGACGGCCTGTTACACGTCTCCCAGATCAGCGACGAGTACCTCGCCTTCGACGAGGACAACCAGCAACTGGCGTCCCGCGAGTCGAACAAGGTCCTCACCGTCGACGACGCGGTGCGGGCCCGCATCGTCACCAAGAGTATCGACGAACGCAACCCCCGGGACTCGAAGATCGGACTGACCGCCAAGCAACCCGGCCTCGGGAAACTCGGTTGGTTGCGGGAACAACGACAGGAAGAGGCGGAGACGGAGGCCGAGTAGATGGCCGAGGACCGTGTCGTCTGCCGGGAGTGCCACCGCGTCGCCGACCACGAGGTCGACGCGTGTCCGGCGTGTGGGTCGACGAGCCTGACCGAGGATTGGGCAGGGTATGTGATCATCCTCCACCCGGCCGAGTCCGAGATCGCCGAGAAGATGGAAGTCACCGAACCCGGCACGTACGCGTTGAAGGTCCGGTAACCCGTGCAGGACACCGTCGCCACCCTCCCACCGGACCTCCGTTCGACGCTCAAGGACCCGATGGGCCCGGTGGTCCCGGACGTCGAGACGTTGACCGGGACGGTCGATGGCCCGTTCGTCGCGGTGGGGGACATGGTCACCTACCACCTCATGGCGGCCGGCATCACCCCCGCCGTCGCCGTCCTCGATGGCCACACCGAACGGGACACCCTCGACGAGGAGGTGCGGGCGACGCTCCCGATCGAGGACGCCGACCGGATCCCGAACGCTGCGGGGACGCTGTCCGCAGAACTCGTCGCCGCGTTGACGACGGCCCTCGACTCGATGGACGGAACCGTTATCCTCGTCGACGGCGAGGAAGATCTGGCCGCGGTCCCCGCGATCGTCGCCGCACCCGACGACGCGGTCGTGGTCTACGGCCAACCCGGCGAAGGCATGGTGGCCGTCGTCGTCGACGACGAGACGCGGGCCCGGGTGCGTGACCTGTTGGCGCGCTTCGAGGACACGGACCGACTGTGGGCGTTGCTCCCGTGACGGTGCCCGCTTCGAAATCCTTTTGACCGGACGACGGCCATCTACCCGTAACTGACCATGGACATCGAGATCTTAGAGGAGGAGCAAAACTCGTTGCTCCACCGAACGGACGTGCGGTTCCGGGTGACCCACGAGGAGGCGACACCGAGCCGGTTGCAGGTGCGGGACAGTCTCGCCGCGATGCTCGGCGAGGACGCAGACGAAGTCGTCGTCCGGGAGCTCGACACCAAGTTCGGGATGCGACAGACGATCGGTCAAGCGAAGGTGTACGACTCCCCGGCCGACGCCGCAGAGATCGAACAGGACTACGTCCTCGACCGGAACAAGATCGAATCAGAGGCCGACGCCGAGGAGGCCTGACCGATGCCGATCGCGGACAACTACGACGACGAGGGCAACCCGACGGGGGAGCGCTGCCCGCGGTGTGGCGACACCTTCCTCGCCGACCACGGTGACCGCAAACACTGTGGGCGGTGTGGCTACACCGAGTGGGACTGACCGGCGCGGATGCTCGTCCTCGGCGTCGAGGGCACCGCCTGGGCGGCCAGTGCCGCCATCTACGACACCGACGCCGACACCGTCTCGATCACCTCCGAACGCTACGAACCGGACAGCGGCGGCCTCCACCCACGCGAGGCCGCCGAACACATGCGCGAGCACATCCCCGAGGTCGTCGACGCCGCCCTCGCAACAGCCCCCGGGCCCGTGGACGCCGTCGCGTTCTCCCGCGGCCCGGGGCTGGGCCCGTGTCTGCGCATCGTCGCGACCGCCGCCCGCGCGGCGGCCATGCGCCTGGAGGTCCCGCTGGTCGGGGTCAACCACATGATCGCCCACCTGGAGGTCGGGCGCCACACCGCCGGGTTCGACCGCCCCGTCTGCCTGAACGCCTCCGGTGCCAACGCCCATCTCCTGACCCTGCAGAACGGGCGGTACCGCGTCCTCGGTGAGACGATGGACACCGGCGTCGGCAACGCCTTGGACAAGTTCGCCCGGTCGGTCGGGTGGGACCACCCGGGCGGCCCCACGATCGAGGCCCACGCCGCGGACGGCGAGTACGTCGACCTCCCCTACGTCGTCAAGGGCATGGACTTCTCCTTTGCGGGGATCACCAGTGCCGCCCAGGCCGCCGTCGAGGATAGCGTCCCCGTCGAGGACGTCTGCAAGGGGTTACAGGAGACCGTCTTCGGCATGCTGACCGAGGTCGCCGAACGCGGCCTGGCCCTGACCGGGAGCGACGAACTCGTCTTGGGTGGGGGCGTCGCCCAGAACCGGCGACTGCAGTCAATGCTCGCCGAGATGAGTGCGGCCCGCGACGCCGACTTCCACGTGCCCGAGGACCGGTTCCTCCGGGACAACGCCGGGATGATCGCCATCCTCGGAGCGAAGATGCTCGCCGCCGACGATACGCTCCCGGTCGAGGACTCACGCGTGCGTCCGGACTACCGCCCGGACCAGGTCCCCGTCACCTGGCGGTCCCCGCCGACACCGGAGCGAGGCACGGACGCCACCCGGTTCCGGGGTGCAGAGGCCACCATCGAGATTGAGGCCGACCGTGTCACCAAACGCAGGGCATCGAAACCGTATCGCCACCCCGACCTCGACGAGCGGTTGCGCCGCGAGCGCACCGTCGCAGAGGCCCGCCTCACCGCCCTCGCCCGCCGCCAGGGCGTGCCAACGCCCGTCGTCCTCGACGTCGACACCGCCACCCAGACGCTCGTCCTCCAACCCGTCGGCGACGCCGACCTGCGCGACGCCATCACCGAACCCCGGGTCCGAATGGTCGCCCGGCATCTCGCCACGCTCCACGACGCCGGCATCGTCCACGGGGACCCCACCGTCCGGAACGTCCGCGTCGACACCGGAGCCACCGACCGCGTCTACCTCATCGACTTCGGTCTGGGGTATCACTCAAACGACGTCGAAGACCACGCCATGGACCTCCACGTCCTCACCCAGTCGATTGCCGGGACCGCGGCCGACGCCGACGCGCTGATCGCCGCCGCCCAGGCCGCCTACACCGACCAGGGCAACGACGCCGTCAGCGATCGCCTCGCCGAGATCGACGACCGGGGCCGGTACCGGTAACCCCCCAAAACCCCTATGTGCCGAGCCGACCTATCAACACCTATGGTAGAAAAACCCACCTCAGGGGAACTGCTCGGGATCCCGTACAACTTCGACCGACCGAAACTCTCGCGGATGGTGTCGGCATACTGGCAACCAGGCGAGGGGATGCTCGTCGAGAAACCGTTCGGCGTCGGGTACACGTTGAACCTCGCCAACTGGCGGTCCTGGATCGCCCTGGCCGTCGTCGGCGCCCTGGTCTGGCAGGAACGCGGCGGTGGCGACCGGGGTGAGGCCGAGGTCGTCGAGGACGAGGAGGGCCCGGTCGAGGTCGTCGTCGACGACTGACCACACCGCTTTTCTACTGTCGCGTCGCCGCCCAGGGTGTGCTGTCCTACGTCACGACCAACCCCGGGAAGGTCAGGGAGGTCGAGGAACGCCTGGGTGCCGACACCGTCACCCAACTCGAGTACGACTATCCGGAGCTCCAGGCGGCGGACCTCGCTCCCATCGCGGCGGCCGGTGCCCGCGCCGCCTACCGCCACGCCGACACCCCGGTCATCGTCGACGACGCCGGCCTGTTCGTCCGCGCGTTGGACGGCTTCCCCGGGCCGTACTCCCACTTCGTCGAGGAGACCCTCGGCGTCGAACGGGTGTGGCGTCTCACCGACCCCGAGGCCGACCACCGGGCGTCGTTCCGGTGTGTCATCGCCTACTGTGACGGGGCGGGCTTCGACGCCAGTCCCGATCCCATCGACCGCGAGGACCGGGTCAGGGCGGCCGCGATCGGCGCGGACACGGCCGCCGACCTCCCCGTGAAACTGTTCGAGGGCAGTGTCCACGGGCGGTTGGTCCCGCCGCGGGGCGACCAGGGGTTCGGGTACGATCCGATCTTCGAGTACGACGGGGCGACGTTTGCCGAGCTGTCCTCCGCCGAGAAGAACGCGGTCTCCCACCGGGGGCGGGCCCTCGATAAGTTCGTCGAGTGGTACGCCGATCGGGAGGCCGACGCCTAAGCCCGGGGGTCGCGGTCCGGGCCGGGGTACTCGCCGCCCACGGTGGCCGCATACAGCGTCGCCGGGTCGAACCGGCGGGCGAACGCAGCCGGCGGTTTCGCGCTGGTCTCGAGCCGGTGGAGGCGCGCCCCCGTCTCGGCGGAGGTCAGCGCCGGGTCGTGGGTGAGGATGTGGGCGGCCTCACCGTGGACCGCACACGAGAGTGCCGGGTGGTCCTCGGGTGGGTGGTCGACGATCGTCGCCCAGTCCGCGATTCGGGCGCGCCAGTCCGTGGCGAGGGCGTCGTCGCCGAGCGCGGCGATGACGGCTTCGGCGTCGTCGAGCAACGGGTCGCTGGCCACCAGTGTCGTCCAGGAGTGGGCGCGTAACGCATCGAGGGCCTCACGGTCGGGGCCACCGACCAGCAGATCGGCGGCGAGGACGTCGGCGTCGGCGACGACGCGCACGGGATCGACGGTCACGGGTCGTCCTCGCGGTCCCGGCGGGTCGCGAGTGTCTCCGTGATTTCCTCGAGGCTGACGTCGTAGGCGGTCGCGCGGTCGAACAACGCTGCCCACGTCATCGGCGCGTCCCCCTGGCCGCGGTGGTCATGGGTCATCGGTGGGGTCGCCCGGACTTAGCCCCTGGGCCCCACCGGCGAGGACGTGGACGGCGGTCCGGGGGACCTGGAGGGTGACGCGGTCCCCGACCGCGGGGAGCGGTCGGGCCGCCTGGCTCACGGTGACGGCGAGGGTCCTGGCGGTGCCGGGGACGGCGACGACGACGCGGTGACGATCGCCTTCGAACAGGCGTTGGGTCACCCGACCGACGATCGCGGTCGCCCGATCGGCGTCCGGCGGTGGTTGGTCGAGGCCGATGGCAGCGGGGCGAACCGCGAGGTCGACGTGCTGGCCGGGCCCCAGTTCGGGGGGTGCCTCGAGGAGTGGATAGCCACCCCACTCGACGGTGCCGCGCTCGGTCACGAGGCCCGTGACGACGGTGCTGCCGGTGAATCTGGCGACGAACGGTGTCGCCGGCCGGGTGAACACCGTCTCCGGGGTGCCGATGTGGTCGATGTGACCGTCTCGCATCACCGCGATGCGGTCACCGATCGCGGCGGCGGCGCGTTGATCGTGGGTCACGTGGAGGACCGGGACGCCGAGGTCGGCGAGGGTTTCCCGAAGGTCGGCGCGGAGCCGCTCCCGGACGGGTGCGTCGAGGTTCGCGAGCGGTTCGTCCAGCAGCAACGCGTCGGGGTCGGCGGCCACCGCCCGCGCCAGGGCGATCCGTTGTCGTTCGCCGCCGGACAACGCGGTGGCGGGCCGGTCCAGGACCGTTTCGACGCCAAGCGTGGTGGCAACCGTCTCGACGCGGGCCGGGTCGGTGGCGGCGTAGGTGACGTTCTCCCGGGCGCTGAGGTGGGGGAACAACGCCCCCTCCTGGAACACCATAGCGATGCCGCGGTCCTCCGGCGGGCGGTCGGTGACCAGGGTGTCGTGGAGGCTGATCCGGCCCGCGATCGGGTCCTGGAGGCCGGCGACCAGCGAGAGCAGGGTGGTCTTCCCCGAGCCCGAGGGTCCAAGGACCGACACCACCTCCGCGTCGATCGAGAGGGACACCGGTCCGAGGTCGAACTCCGCGAAGGACTGTTCGAGGTCGGTGAGTTCGAGTGCCATCGTCAGGCGTCCCACGGCGTGGTGCCGAGGATGGTGAGGACGGCGAGCGCGCTCAACGAGGCGACGAGTAACACGACCGCGACGGGGAAGGCGGCGTCCAGGCCGAGACTCTGGAAGGCCACCCAGGTCTGGACGGTCAGCGTCCGGGGGTAGTACGCCATCATCACGGTCGCCCCGAACTCGCCCATCGACCGGGCGAACGCCAGCGTGACACCGGCGACGATCCCGGGTTTCGCCAGCGGGATGGTCACCCGACGCAGCGTCGTCCAGTGGCTTTTCCCCAACGACCGTGACGCGCCCTCGAGTGCCGGGTCGACGTCGGCGAGGGCGGCGCGGGCGGTGACGACGACGAACGGGGACGCGACGAACGTCTGGGCGAGCACGACACCGGCCAGCGACCGGGTCAACCGGAGGCCGGCCGCCGCAGCGATCCCACCGACGGGGGCGCCGGGGTTGAACACGGAGACGAGCAACATCCCGCTGACGATCGGGGGCAACACCAGCGGGAGGACGACGATGGCGGTCACGACGGGGGTGAGGGGGCTGTCCGAGCGGGCGAGCCAGTACGCCAACGGCAGGCCCAGCACCGTCGCGACGACCGTGCTGATCGTGGCGGCGGCGACAGAGGTTGCAGCGGCGCGCTGGACCATGGGCGTCCCGAGTTGGTCGAGGACGGTGCCCGGGGGTTGGGCGAGCAGGAGGGCCGCCAGTGGCACCAGGTAGTAGATGGCCAGGAGCGCGCCGAGGAGGATGGCGACCCGCACCCAGTCGGGGCGTCCCACCCTATTGCCGGAGACGGGTTGGGACATCTCCGCTGTACTGGGGGTACCGAGTCGGTTGTCCGAAGCCATACTGGGGGAGGTAGGCGCCCTCGACGTGGGCGTCGAAGACCGTCTGGACCGCCGGTCGGTCGGCGTCCTCGAGGACGGTGGCGGCATACCGGATGACGTCGCCGTACACGGTGGTCCCGCTGGGAAGTGTATAGGACTGCTGCCCGTACCGGTCGGCGTAGGCGGGGTCGCTCAGGTCGATCTGGGCGGGGAGGGCCAGATAGTCGTACCCGCGTTCGACGGCCATGTTCCGGTAGGTGAGTGCCGCATCGATGCCACCGGTCTCGAACTGGGCGAGCAACTGGGTCTCCGGGTACACCTGGTCCCGGGCGGGGAGCTGCTCCCGGAGCGCCGGCGCGTCGGGGTAGTAGTCGGCGGCCAGGGCCAGGGTGAACAGGGTGCGATACCCGAGGGGGTCGAGGTCAGGGTCGGTCCGACCGAAGCGGGCGGTGCCATCGAGGATCGGTCGCCACCACCGGCTGGGTCCCGCGTCCCGGACCGCTCGGCCACCAGCCGTCTCGGGGTTGTACGCCAGGACCATGGCGTTGGTCGCGTACGTGGCATACCACTCGGGGTGTAATGGCCCATCGAAGAGGGACGGATCGGCCAGCGAGACGATGTCCGGGGTCCTGGTGCCGGCCGCGATCAGGCGGGCGACGGCGGCCGAGCCGCGTGTCCCAACCCGGATCGGTGGGTCGACGACTGGCCGCAACCCGTGCTCCAGCGCGGTGGTCAGGCTCCCGGCAGCGAGGATGGTCACCGGGGCAGTGTCCCCGTGGAGGCCGAGGACGCCCCCACACCCGGCGACGGTGGAGACACCCGTCGCGGCCGCCCCCTTGAGGACCGCGCGTCGAGTGTACACATCCCACCGTTATGTCGAATCAGACATAACGGTTTTGGCGTCGGGGCGCCACACTCGAGACGTGCCCACCACCCGTCGCGGCGACCCGGACGTCCGCACCCGCATCCACGCCGGGGACGTCACCTTCGACGCCGACGACGCCGCGTTACTCCGCGCCGTGGCAGCCGACGGTTCACTGAACGCGGCCGCGACCACGCTTGGCCGCTCGTACTCCCGCGCCCACGCCCGCTTACAGACCCTCGAGTCAGCGTTCGGCGACCTCCTCGAACGGCGACGGGGCGGCGCCGACGGCGGCGGCAGCGACCTGACCCCCGCCGCCGAGACCCTCCTCGCCCGGTTCGACCGGTTGCACGCCGCTCTGACCGGCCACGCCGACGCCGAAGAAACCGTCTTCGTCGGCGAGGTCACCGACCGCACCGGTGACCTCGCGACCGTCAGGACCGACGCCGGCCCCCTCCGTGCCATCGTCCCCGGGGACGCGACCCGTGTCGCCGTCGGGGTGCGAGCCGACGCCGTCACCCTCCATGCGCCGGCGGCGGCCCCCGAATCGGACGCGACCAGCGCCCGCAACCGGTTCCGGGGCACCGTCCAGGCGGTCGACGCGGGCCGAGGTGTCGCCTTGGTCGACGTCGACGTCGGCGCCACCGGCGACCTCGCCGCACTCGTCACCCAGACCAGCGTCGACTCCCTCGGCCTCGAACCCGGGCGCGCCGTCGCCGCCTCGTTCAAAGCCACGGCCTCGTGGGGCACCCACCGGACACCGCGGGACCCGTAGCGGCCACCCGTCTGACGGGGGTTTAAGCCACAGCCACGACCAGCGAACGTCGGGCGCGTCGTAACACTCCCCGCGGCCCCATCCTCCTCGGACGCGCCCACCTCCCCACCCCGCCTGTTGTGCACCACCACTCTCGCGGTCCTCAGACTGCCGGTGACCGCACACTCAAATGCCTGGCCTCCCAGCCGCTGTTCATGCCCGACCTTGCCGCGGACACGTTCTACGACTATCGCCAGATCACCGACGTCGCGGTCGCCCCCGACGGCGACCGGGCGGCCTACGTCGTCGCCGAATCCGCCCCCGACGATGACGACCGTCGCCAGTCCATCTTCGTCGTCCCCACCGACGGCAGCGAGGACCCACATCGCCTGACCCGGGCCTCAGATGCGGGATCGCCCGCGTGGAGTCCGGATGGGTCCCGACTCGCCGTAGCCGCGACGCGCGAGGAGGACGTCGAACTCGCGGTCGACCCGCCCGAGGACGAAGACGACGACGGCGACGACGAACCCGAGTCTCAGGTGTGGGTGTTCGACCTCGAGCGTGGGGGTGATGCCCGGCAGGTCACCGCCTTCGACGAGGGGGTCTCGGAGTTCGATTGGGGGCCCGACGGGGAGCGGCTGGTGGCCGCCGCCCGCGACCCGACCGATGAGGAACAGGCGTACCTCGACCAGCTCGACGAGGACGCCCCCATCGAGATCGACCGGTTACAACACAAGGTGAACGGTTCCGGCTACCTCGACGAGGTCGCCACGTACCTCTTCATCGTCGATGTCACCGACCGGACGACCGTCCGCCTCGACGACGCCTACGACGCCCCCAACGGGTCCCGGTTCCCGGCATTGGCCCCGGACTGGTCGCCGGATGGCGACCGCATCGCCTTCATCGCCCAGCGCGACCTCGACCACCCCGACGACCGGTTGGCGACCGACGTCTACACCATCCGCCCGGATGGGACCGGCCTCACCCGACTCACGGACGGGTCGTACAACTGTGGCGCCCCGGCATGGGGCCCGGACGGCGACCGCCTCGCCTTCACCGCCGGCGATCCCCGGAACTGGTACCGCCCCACCGAGGTCCGGGTCGCCGACCACGACACCGGCGATCACTGGACCGTCTCCGCCTCACTGGACCGCACCCTCGGCTGGGGCAACAGCCCCACCTGGCTCGAGGACGACGCCATCCTGGTGACCATCGCCGACGAGGGCCTCACCCGGTTCGCCCGCCTCGACCCCAGCACCGACGACCCGACCCGCGTCCTCGACGCCCAGGGCCGCCACCGCAACGCCGCCCTCTGGGACCACGGCGACGACACCATCGCCACCGTCCTCAGCCACCCCGAAACAGGCGCCGACCTCCACGCCATCGAGACGACCGCCCTCGAGGCCGACGACGCCACGTTCACCCAACTCACGAGCGTCAACGACGCGGTGCTCGCCGACGCCGACGCGCCGACCTGCGTCCGCCTCACCTGGGAGAACAGTGACGGCACCACCATCGAGGGGTTCGCCTACCTGCCCCCCGGGTTCGACCCCGAGGACCCCGAACCCGCCCCGCTCGTGGCGTCCATCCACGGCGGCCCCATGTCCTACGACACCCCGAGCTTCGACTTCGATTACCTCTACTGGACGAACAACGGCTACATCGTGCTCCGCACCAACTACCGCGGCTCCACCTCCTACGGCCGGGCGTTCAGCGAGTCGCTGCGGGGCACCCGTGGCGACCTCGAGGTCGATGACGTCCTCACCGGCGTCGACGAACTCCACGACCGTAACTGGATCGACGAGGATGCCCTCTATGTCACCGGGTTCTCCTATGGCGGCATCACCACCGCCCACATCGTCACCCAGGACGACCGCTTCGATGCGGCCGCCGCCGAACACGGCGTGTATGACTTCTACTCGACGTTCGGCACCGACGACAACCACATCTGGCACGAAGACGAGTTCGGCCTCCCCTGGGAGAACCTCGATACCTACCGGGAGATCAGCGCCCTCACCGATGTCGGCGAGGTCGACACGCCGTTGTTGGTCACCGCCGGGGAGCAGGACTGGCGGTGTCCCCCGACCCAGGCCGAACAGCTCTACGTCAGCGTCAAGAAACAGGGCGTCGACGCGCGGCTCGTCGTCTACCAGAACGAACACCACAACATCGGCGACCCGGACCGCGCCATCCACCGACTCGAGGAACTCCGCTCCTGGTTCGAGGAGCACTGACGGCCCAGAAACCGGACGTATTCGAGGGGTGGGACGGGAAGGCTTTTACGTTGGGGTGTCGCAGTAAGATGTGCAATGCCAAGCGGTACGGTCGTTTTCTTCAACGACACGGGCGGTTACGGCTTCATCGAAACTGACGCGGCCGACGACGACGTGTTCTTCCACATGGAAGACGTCGGCGGTCCCGACCTCGAGGAGGGTCAGGAGGTCGAGTTCGAGATCAGCCAGACCGACAAGGGCCCACGCGCCAAGAACCTGCAGCGCCTGTAAGGCGTCGCACGTTTCCTGGATCCTCCGGCGCGAAGAGCGACGGCACCGCCCTAGCGGTTCCAGGGCGCTCGGTCGGGGTCGACCAGCCGTTGCCGTTCGCTGACGGCATCGATGGCAGCGAGGTCCTCCTCGGTCAGCGACAGATCCCTGGCCGCCCAGTTCTCGGTGATGTGGTCACCGGTCCCTTTCGGGATCGGGGCGACGTGATCGCTGGCGAGGTGCCAGGCCAGACACACCTGGGCCGGCGTGGCGTCGTGGTCGGCGGCGATGTCCGCGAGGACCGGGACCATGTCGAGGCGACCCTGGAGGAGTGGGGCGTAGGCGACGAGGGTGTGGTCGCCCGTCCGGGCGGCTTCGAGGAGGTCGGATTGGGGGAGCAACGGATGGCGCTCGACCTGATGGGCGGTGATCGGGGCGTCGAGGATCGACGCCGCCTCCTCGAGGAGCTCGGGGGTGAAATTCGAGACGCCGACGTGATCGATGTACCCGTCGTCTCGCAGTTCGTCGAACACCGGCAGCGTCGTGGCCGCGTCGTATGCCCCGATGGGCCAGTGGACGTACAACAGGTCGACGTAGGTGGTCCCGAGGCGGTCGAGGCTCGCCTCGACGCTCGGCCGGATGTCGCCGGCACCGAGGTTGTCCGGGTGGACCTTCGTGGCGAGGAAGATGTCCTCGCGGTCGACCGATGACTGTTCGATCCCGGCGCCGAAGTACTCTTCGTTGTCGTACATCTGGGCGGTATCGAGGTGGCGATACCCCGTCTCGAGGGCGGATCGGACACTCTCGATGCAGGTCGTCTCCTCGGTGTTCCCGGACGTCCCGAGCCCGGGTCGGGGGACGGCGACACTCATAGGTGCACAACAGAGCCCCCGGACAAAGCAGTGGTGGGCCGGATCAGTCCATCGCGAGGTAGGTCTCGGTGTCCTCGACGCCGTCGATGCGTTGGATGTGGTCGGCGGCGATGGCCTTGACGTCCTCGGGGCCGTCGACGGCGGCCTTGACGATGAGGTCGATGTCGCCCGCGACGACGTGGGCCTCCTCGACGCCGGGGACCTCGGTGACTTCCTCGAGGAGTCGGTCGGCCTGCCCGGTGTTTGCCTTCACCATGAGGTAGGCGGTCACCATCTCAGACCCCTCCATCGGGTGCCATCCGGGATTCGGTCTCGCCGATCAGTACCTGACGGACGTCGTCGAGGGCCTCGAACTCCGCCAGGACCGCGATCCGGTCGCCGAGTTCGAGGGAGTCGTCGGGCAACGGTAACGCCAGGCGCTCGCCTTCCTTCCCGAACGCGAGGATGCGGGCGCCGCGGGGCAGCTCCAGTTCGCTGATGGTGTACCCGCGGATGGGGGCATCCTCGGCGACGGTGAACAGGACGACCTGGAGGTTCTCGGCGATGTCGGCGATGGCGGTGATGTTCCCCCCGAGTAAGGCGTTCTTCGCCCCGATGGCGCCGAGGCGTTCGGGGTAGACGATCTCGTCGACTTCGTCGGCGTATTTGCGGTAGATGTCCTCGCGGTAGTCCTCGTCGATGCGGAGGACGGTCCGACAGCCGTAGTGTTTGCCGACCATGCAGGCGAGGAAGTTCGTGTTCAGATCCCCCGTCAACGCGCCGAGGGCGTCGGCTTCCTCGAGGTTGGCGCGGGTGAGGACATCCTCGTCGGAGCCGTCGCCTTCGATCACGTCGTACCCTTCATTCTCAGCACGTTCGACGAGGTCCGGATCGATCTCGATGAACGTGACCTCGTGCCCCTCATTGCGGAGCACGCGCCCCGTTCGCAGACCCACCCGTCCAGCGCCGATAATGACGAACCGCATGCCGGGATGTACGCTTGGGGATGGCATAAGAGTTTGTGGCAGGCCCCACCAGGGATCGGGACCGGGAAACGTTTTTCCCGGTTCCAAAAGTACTCGGGAGTATGGTCCAGGGGTTCGTGATGGTGAAGACCGGCGCCGGTCGGTCTGAGGCGGTCAGAGAGGAACTCGTCGGCATCGAGGGTGTCGAGGAGGCCCACGTGGTCGCGGGGAACTTCGACATCATCGTCGAGGTCGCCGGCGGCGAAGTCTATGATATTCTCCACGCGGTCGTCGCGGAGGTCCAGGCCCTGGACGGGGTCACGGATACGAAGACCTACATCTCCTTGTCCTGACCCGGGGCTCACCGGGCACTCGTCGGCGTGGAGCGACCGACAGTCACAAACGCCGGGCGGCCCAGGGTCGGGTATGGCTGGAGGTGCGGCAACGGTCGTCACCGTCGGCGGATTCCTCCTGGCCGTCGCCGTCCACACGGCTATCGCGGTCGTGGGCGTCCGCTTCCTGCGGGTGCGGTTGGGCACCGCTTGGGCGCCGTTCGTCTACGCCGTGGTGTTCATCCCGATCGTCTACGTCCCGACGACGATTCTGTTCGGCGGCGTCCTCGGGGCTGGCGGCGCCACCGTCGACCCCGGGACCCTGTTCGCGGTCCTGTTCGTGTTACCGTTGGCGCTTGGCCTGTCGATCGACCTGTTCTGGTTGCCGGCACCAGAGGCGGTCGAGGTGCCGGCGACCGAGGAGTAGGGGTCAGTCCGGGCCCTCGATGGGGGCTTCAGCCTCGATGATCGCTTCGACGTCCTCGACGACGGCCTCCGGAGGTTGGTCGGCGTCCACGCGCCGGTACCGACCGGGGTCGGCGTCGGCGAGTCGATCGTAGTTCTGGGCGACCTGCTCCAGGAAGGCCTCCTGCTCTAACTTATCGGTCGCGCCGCTACGGGCGGCACCGGTCGCCGGATCGACCTCGAGATAGATCGTGAGATCCGGTTCCCGGGTCCAGGGGCTGTGCACGCCACGCACGTACTCGAGTGGGTAGGGGACCCGGTCCTCGATGGCGACGCTCTGGTAGGCATACCGGGAGTCGACGTACCGATCGGAGACGACGATCTCTCCCCGGTCGAGGGCGGGTTGGACCACGCGGGTCAGGTGGTCGGCGTGGTCGGCGGTGAACAAGAAGAGGTCGGCGAGCGGGTCGGCGTCCTCGTCGCCGATCGACCGGCGGACGGCATCACCGTACCAGGAGTCCGTCGGTTCCGCGGTGAAGACGAACTCGTACTCCTCACGGAGCACCTCCCAGACGGTGGTCTTCCCGCTGCCGTCTAACCCCTCGAGGGAGATGAGCATGCCTCCACGGTTTCGGGCCGCCGACAAAAGCCTCCCTGTCCCCGACCGAACCCCACGGTTATGGGGTGGCGGCCCCAACACGATTGTATGGACATCCTCGTGACCGGCGGGACCGGCTTCATCGGATCGGCAGTCTGTCGGGAACTCGACGACCGCGGCCACACCGTCACCGCCCTCGCCCGCAACCCCGACGACTCCCTCCCCGACAGCATCGAGGTGGTGACCGGGGACGTCCGTGACCCGGACTCGATCGACGCTGCCTTCACCGACCAGGACGCCGTCGTCCACCTCGTCGCGTTGTCCCCGTTGCGCATCCCCCGCGGCGGCGAGCAGAAACACGACGCCGTCACCCGACGTGGCACCCGGAACGTCACCCGGAAGGCCGAACAACACGGCGTCGAGCGCCTCGTCTATCTCAGCGGTTTGGGCGCGGACCCGAACGCCGCCACCCACTACCTCCGGGCGAAAGGCCAGGCCGAGAACGCGGTCCGGGACGCCGACCTCGACTGGGTCATCGTCCGACCCTCGGTCGTGTTCGGCGACGGCGACGAGATCCAACCGTTCACCCGCCGTCTCACCCCGCCGCTGATCGCTCCACTGCCCGGGGGTGGCAAGACGCCCTTCCAGCTCATCTACATCGGCGACCTTGCGCCGATGTTGGCCGATGCAGTCACCGAGGACGATCACGTCGGCCAGACCTACACCCTCGGGGGCCCTGAGGTACTCACCCTCGCGGAGATCGCGAAACTCCTCCGCCGGGCGCGAGGCCAGTCGACCACTGTCGTCCCGATCCCGATGGCCCTGGCCAAGCTCGGCATGACGATGTTCGGGAAGGTCCCCGGCTTCCCGTTCGGCCCGGATCAGTACCGCGGCCTCGAATACGACCACACGGTGTCCGACAACGACGTCGCCGCCTTCGGCGTGACACTCGAGGAGATGACGACGTTCCCGGAGTACCTCGGCTTCGACACGCCCCAGGCCACGAGTGGCGGGTCATCCGAGTGATATATTCCGGTGGTCGGAACTAAAATTCGGGCGCATGACAGGCGAAACGCCCGTCTGACGCCTGGCATCAGAAAGCTTATCAAGCTCTCGCCGGTGTTTTCCTTCCAACGGTCGACAGCATGAAACTCGCGATGATCGGGTTCGGCCAGGCCGGGGGCAAGATCCTCGACAAGTTCATCGAGTACGACCAACGGACCGGATCCAGCATCGTCCGGTCCGCGGTCGCGGTGAACACCGCCAAAGCCGACCTCATGGGCCTCCAGAACGTGCCACAGGACAGCAGAGTACTCATCGGCCAGTCCCGGGTCAAGGGCCACGGTGTCGGCGCGGACAACGAGCTCGGCGCCGAGATCGCCGAGGAGGACCGCGACGAGATCATGGGCGCCATCGACAGCATCCCCGTCCACGAGATCGATGCGTTCCTCATCATCGCGGGCCTGGGCGGTGGCACCGGCAGCGGCGGTGCCCCCGTCCTCGCCAAGCACCTGAAACGCATCTACACCGAGCCCGTCTACGGCCTCGGCATCCTCCCCGGCTCCGACGAGGGCGGCATCTACACGTTGAACGCCGCCCGGTCCTTCCAGACGTTCGTCCGCGAGGTCGACAACCTCCTCGTCTTCGACAACGAC
>JBDGTJ010000016.1:0-56078 GCA_042216925.1 Halobacteriaceae archaeon | reverse complement strand
CACATCACCCCGCCGGCGGTGTACCCGACCTTCGAGAGCAGCGTCAGTGCCGGAGAGAGCTACGACCGCCACGCCAAGAACGGGTACCAGTCCAACACCCAGTTCGGCGCCGACGGCTACCCGTGGGGCTACGGCGAAGCCCGGATCCAGGAGGCCCGCCAGGTCATGGAGGACGCCGGGTTCGGCCCCGACAACCAGTTCTCCATCACCGCGACCAACATCTCCGGGAACGACGCCTACGCCAACGTCTTCACCAAGCTCCAGGAGAAAGGCCGGCAGGCCCACATCCAGATGGACATCACCGAGGCGAGCTTCGGCACCATCATCGGCAAGGCGATCAACGGGAGCATGGACATGTTCGCGCTCGGCGACGGGATGGAGTACCCCTCGGCGTCGAACTTCCTCCGGTTCCTCCACGCCGGCAGTCCCGGCACCGCCTTCACCCGCTGGGGCAAGGAAGGCGAATCCGGACCAACCGGCCAGAGTCGGAACGGCCTCGTCTACGCCTCCGACCAGTACGTCAACACCGCCTCCCAGGCCTGGCAGAACCAGTACCTCCCCAACCGCGGCGAGGGCGAGCAGGCCCAACAGGGCCGCTTCGAGGCCTACCAGACCATCGAGGAGATGAACTGGGCGTCCGTCCAGGAACTCCCGACCGTCCACCCGATCGACCAGCGGTTCTGGCACCAGAACGTCGACGTCAAGATGTACGGCGTCATGGAGAACCAGACCTTCGACGACGTCACCAAGAGCTAGGGGCACCCGCCCAACAGCGGTCCGTTACGCATCGGATGTCCGCCACTTTCCAAAGAACCCATAACCCCGCGTGCCTGCGTGCCTAGGAACTCTGTACGGATGCCAATCACGTCGCCACCACGGAGTCTGAGACGATGAGCCGGTTGACCTACATCGGGAAACGAGTGCTCATGGCGATCCCGGTCATCTGGCTGGGGACCACCATGACCTGGGCGATCATCTACCTCGGGCCCCTCGACCCCGCGACCCACATCCTCAGCGAGGGCGAGGCCCGCGAGGGGACCGCCGCGGTCATGGAGGCCCGGGATCGACTGGGGCTCAACGAACCGCCACTCGAACACTACGGGGAGTACATGGTCAACCTCGTCACCTTCGACCTCGGACACACCTACGTCGTCTACCGGGGGTCGAACGTCAACGCCCTCATCCTCGATTTCCTGCCACGCACCCTCTGGCTGGGGTTCTGGTCGGTGACGATCGCGGTCCTGATCGGGGTGCCCCTCGGGTTCTACGCGGGGATGCACTCGAACAGCATCTCGGATTACGTCGCCTCGCTCGGCGGCATCGTCTGGCGGGCGATGCCGAACTTCTGGTTGGCGATCATGTTGTTGACCCTGCTCGCGAACAGTCAGGGCTACCTCGGCTTCGATTGGACGGCGCTTGGCCCGAACATCGACGCCGTCTCCGGCGCCCCCGACCTCAACAACCTCGGCACCATCTCGGGGTTCCTCGCGGCGACGAAGAAGGTGTTACCCGCGGCCGTCGTCCTGGGGTCGGCATCGATGGGCAACGAGATGCGGATCGGTCGCACCGCCGTCCTCGAGGTCCGCAACGAGGACTACGTCGACCTCGCGAAGGCCAAAGGCGTCTCCCGTCGATCGCTGGTCTGGAAGCACATCTTCCGGAACGCGTTGATCCCGTTGGTCCCGATCGTGACCAGCGAGGCGTTCCTGCTCATCGGCGGGTCCGTCCTCGTCGAGACCGTCTTCGGCATCCAGGGCATCGGGTTCCTGTTCTTCCGGGCCGCCATCTCCGGGGACCTCCCACTCGTCGGGACACTGATGTTCATCTTCATCCTCATGATCGTCGGCATCAACCTCATCCAGGACATCCTGTACACCATCATCGACCCACGCGTCGGCCTCGAAGGGGAGGGCAGCTGACATGGCGGGTGCCACCGACACCGACCGCGCCAGTCCCTTCGGCGAGGACCAACGCGACGGCTACAACACCCAGCGCCGCATCGCGTTGTGGGCGGTGACCGGCACCGCACTCATCCTCTCGGAGATCGCCGCCGTCCTCCACTTCATCTCGACGTTGATCGGGGACTTCATCACCAGCCAGTTCTGGCCCGGGACCGTCGGCCTCGACCTCGCCAACGACGCGGCCGCCGCCACCGCCGACCTCCCCACGCTGCTCTCCCGGGAGGTCATCCCCAACGCCGGGTACTGGAACGGCGAGGAGTGGGTAAAGACCTTCTCCGCCCTCGACCCCATCCTCCGACCGCTCGTCGAACTCGGTGGCGGCACCTACAACGGGCTCTCCCCCGCCGTCTCGTGGGGGTTACGCGTCCTGCTGGTGTACGGGTGGGCGTTCGCCCTGCTCGCCTGGATCATCTGGGGGTACCGCCTCTACCGGCGCCACTACCGCGTCGCCGACTGGACGCCCCGGGACGACATCGTCGACCGGTTCAGCTCCCACAACTGGGGCATCACCGGGTTCGTCATCGTGTTCCTGTTCGTCGTCATGGCGGTGTTCGCCCCGACGCTTGGCCCGACGACCGTCCAGTCGAACATGGTCAACACCTACGACCCCGTCCACCGGTTCAAGTACTGGGACGAGGAGGCCGGCGAGGTCAACTCCATCCTCCCCGGGCCCGCGAACTCCAACTCCCAGTCCGTCGGGGACAGCCCGAAGGTCGCGCCCATGACCTACGACGACTACGGACGGTTCCATCCGTTCGGCACCGACCCCAAGGGCCAGGACCTGTTCACGTTCATCGCCGCCGGCTCCCGCATCTCCCTGATCATCGGGTTGCTCGCCGTCGGGTTGAGCGCCCTGTTCGCCACGACCTTCGCGCTGGTGTCGGCCTACTACAAGGACCGCGTCGACCTCGGGTTCGTCCTCCTCTCCGATGCCGTCATGGCGATGCCCCAGCTCCTGTTGTTGATCATGTTGTCCTACGTCCTCGCGGACACCTGGCTGGGCAAGATCTACAGTGGCGCACTCGTCCTGGCGTTGATCTTCGCGTTCACCGGGTGGACCTACATGTGGCGGTCGCTGCGCGGCCCCGCACTCCAGGTCGCCGAACGCGAGTGGATCGACGCCGCCCGCTCGTTCGGCCAACGCCCCCGCACCATCATGCGCAAACACATGTTCCCCTACATCGTCGGCTACCTGCTCATCTACGGGTCGATGACGCTTGGCGGCGCCATCATCGCCATCGCCGGCCTCTCCTACCTCGGCCTCGGCGTCGCCCCGCCGACCCCCGAGTGGGGCCGCGCCATCAACATGGGCCAACCCTACGTCAACACCGGGTCCTGGTACATCAGCCTCATCCCCGGCGTCCTGATCACCATCGTCGTCACCGGGTTCAACGCTCTGGGTGATGGCATCCGGGACGCGATCGACCCGCAGTCCGACTCCGCGACCGGGGAGGCCGCCGGCCGGGGTGGTGGCGCATGAGCACCGACCCCATCACCGAGACCGAACCGGACACCGGGACCGACCCCCTGTTGTCCGTCCAGAACCTGCGGACGGTCTTCCACACCGAGAAGGAGACCATCCACGCCGTCGATGGCATCAGCTTCGACATCCACGAGGGCGAGACCGTCGGCCTCGTCGGCGAATCCGGGTCCGGCAAGAGCGTGACCGCCCGATCGATCCTCGGGTTGATCGAGGCGCCCGGCGTCATCGAGACCGGCGAGATCTGGTACCGCGGCGACGATCTGACCGCGGACAACTGGGACGAGCACCGCGGGGACATCGCCATCGTGTTCCAGGACCCGATCAACACACTGAACCCCGTGTACACGGTCGGCAACCAGATCCGGGAGGCCTTACGCATCCACCAGGACCTGCGGGGATCGGCCGCCCGCGAGGAGGCCATCCGCCTCCTCGAGGAGGTCGGCATCCCCGATGCGCCCCGCCGGGTCTCGGAGTACCCCCACCAGTTCAGCGGCGGGATGCGACAACGCGCCGTCATCGCGATCGCGTTGGCGTGCAACCCCGACCTGTTGGTGTGTGATGAACCCACCACGGCCCTGGACGTCACCATCCAGGCCCAGATCCTCGAACTCTTGGCCGACCTCCAGGACCAGGAGGACCTCGCGATCCTGTTCATCACCCACGACATGGGCGTCATCGAGGAGACCGCCGACCGCGTCAACGTGATGTACGCCGGCGAGATCGTCGAGTCCGCCCCGGTCACGGAACTGTTCACGAACCCGAAACACCCCTACACCCAGGGGTTGCTCGCCTCCATCCCCGGCCGCACCACCCAGGACGAACGCCTCCCCACCATCGAGGGCGAGGTCCCCACCCCGACCGAGCCACCGACGGACTGCCGGTTCCACCCCCGGTGTCCCGAACGGTTCGAACCCTGTGATGCGGTCCACCCCGAACCGGTCGACGTCGGCGAGGACCACACCGCATCCTGTCTCCTCTACGAGGACGACCCACTCACAGACGACTCGGACACCGTCGACGGGCTCGGCCCGGCGCCAGGCACCACGCGAGCCGAGGACGGTGAGCAGCGATGAGCCTCGACGCCGAGAGCCCGGCCGGCGACGTCGAGACCGGCGAGCCACTCGTCGAGGTCACCGATCTCAAGAAGCACTACCAGGACGGGTCGCTGCTGGGCGGGTCGCCCGTCAAGGCCGTCGACGGGGTGAGCTTCGACATCAACAAGGGCGAGACCCTCGGCCTGGTCGGGGAGTCCGGTTGTGGGAAGACGACGCTGGGCCGGACGCTCCTCCAGCTCGAGACCGCGACCGAGGGCGAGGTCCTCGCGGACGGCACCGACATCACCACGTTGTCGGGGCGGGAACGCCGGGAGTGGCAACGGGACGCCCAGATGGTGTTCCAGGACCCGGATTCGAGTCTCAACGACCGGATGACCGTCGGCGAGATCATCCGGGAACCCCTCGATGCCCACGGGTGGGGGACCCCCGACGAGCGCCGGGACCGGGTCGAGGAGCTCCTCGACCGCGTCGGGCTCAACGACGAACACTACTACCGGTACCCCCACCAGTTCAGCGGCGGGCAGAAACAACGCATCGGCATCGCACGTGCCCTCGCCCTGGAGCCGGAGTTCATCGTCCTCGACGAACCCGTCTCGGCGCTGGACGTCAGCGTCCAGGCCCGCATCATCAACCTCTTAGAGGAGTTACAGGCAGAGCTGGGGTTGACCTACCTGTTCATCGCCCACGATTTGAGTGTGGTCCGCCACATCGCCGACCGCGTGGCGGTGATGTATCTGGGCAACATCGTCGAGCTCGGCGCCACGGAGGCCGTCTACACCGACCCCCAACACCCGTACACGATCTCGTTGCTGTCCGCGATCCCCGGGTCGGGGAGTTCGGCGACCTGGGAGGGCGAACGCGTCACCCTGACCGGGACACCACCGAACCCGCGGGACCCGCCGGCGGGCTGTCCGTTCGCCACGCGGTGCCCGGCGAAGATCCGACCGGAGGACCACGACCTGAGCGAGGCGGCCTGGACCGCCATCGAGGGGTTCCGGAACGTCCTCCGGGAGCGCTCGCGGGCCGAGAGCAGCGCCCTCGATGGGGTGAAACGCCGGCTCGGGTTGGGCGCCGGGGAGTTGACCATCGAGGAGATCCACGAGGACCTCTTCGAGGCGGTGACCCTGCCCCCGGACGTGGCCGAGACCGTCGAGGCGGCCGTCGACCGCGCCGAGACGGGTGACGACGCGGGGGCCGAGGCCCTGTTGGCCGATGCGTTCGGGTCGGTCTGTGACACCGAGTACCCCGACGCCTACGAGACCACGGGCCGACAGAGCCGGTGTCTCCGCCACCAGGAGGAGTACACAGATCCCCAGTCGGTCATCCGGGAGCGAACCACCGAGGACTGACCCGGGTCAGGCCGCCGACCGGGGCGGGATGGGTGGGTTCCGGAAGAGGCCGTCGCCCACCGCGGCCGCGGCCAGGGCGGCACCGGTGCCGACCGCGACGTGCGTGGGGACGGTGGCCACCGTGCTCAGAAGCGCCGCGAGGAGGAAGGCCGCCGGGATCGCCAGTAAGACGAGGTCGTATCGGGTGAGCCCCGATCCCAGCGCCGCAGAACGTTCATCTACGTCTTCAGTACTCATTTCGAAACCGCCTCATGTGTTATGACGTGGTTTTCCTATGTAATTCTAACGCCCATCGCTCAGTCCGTGATGACGATGGACCCGAAGATCGCCACCCCCTCGACCTGGAGATCGACGGCCCCACCGGGGCTGGCCGGTCGTCGGTCGGTGACCGACCCGAACACCGCCACGGCCTCGTGGCTGACCGTCCACTCGTCGGGCACCCGGATCTGGACGTCCCCGAAGATCGCGGCCGCATCCACCGACACCGGCGGGCTGACCTCGCGGGACCGGTAGTCCACCACGGTGTCTCCGAAGATGGCGACGGCCTCCCCGGCGTCGATGTCGGCGTGGACGACCGATTCACCGAACGCGATGACGTCTCGCCCGCGCCCGAGGTGGCGGCGCCGCCACCCTCGCGTGAGCGTACTCACACCGAGCCACACCACCAACACCGGCCAGTACGACCATGCGGTCTCCGATGTGATGACGTCGAGGGTGACGAGTTGCCAGCCAATCCCAACCAGGAGGAGTGTCCCCGGCCAGAACAGGCGGCGACCCCGGTTCGACACCAGCGACCATGCCCCAGCGAGGGCCAGCACCGAGGGGAGATACACCCAGATTGCTTCGACATCCAGGACCCCGGTTCGCTCGAGCAACAACAGGCCCCCGAGGAGAATCAACGCCGTGCCCACGAGGACGCGACCGGACCAGCGTGAACGCATGCATCGAGCATGACAGCGCCCTGCCTTAACTCCGGTCGGTCGACTTCGAAGCCACCTGAATTATTGGGGTGAGAGGGGATGCATGGGTATGGCGCCCGCTCGCTGGGGCTCTCGAGTCGGGTTCCTCCTGGCGACGGTCGGTGCCGCCGTCGGCCTCGGGAACATCTGGCGGTTCTCGGCCGTCGTCGGTCAGAACGGCGGGGGCGCCTACCTCGTCCCCTATCTCATCGCCGCCGTCGTCTGTGCGATTCCACTGCTCGTCCTGGAACTCTCGATCGGTCGTCGGCTCCGCACCGACGTCGTCTCCGCGTTCCGCGCCGTCGATCCCGCCTACACGGGCGTCGGCTGGGTGGTCACCGGTGGCGTGTTCCTCATCCTGAGTTACTACCTCGTCCTCACCGGCTGGGTCTTTGGCTTTCTGGTATCGTGGCTCCTCGGGTCGCCGGTGACGTTCGCGTCGTTCACCGACTCCTGGCTCCCCATCGTGTACTTCGCCGTCGCCACTGCCGCGACCGGTACGATCGTGGCGGCCGGGGTTCGCGGTGGCATCGAACGGATGGCGACACTCGTGATGCCAACGGTCTTCGTCCTCCTCCTCGCACTCGCCGGCTACGCCGTCACACTCCCCGGATGGGGCGCGGGCACCCGGTTCCTGTTCACGCCCAGGTTCGGGGTGTTGGCCGACGTGGGCCTGTGGAGTGTCGCGGTGGGTCAGGTGTTCTTCTCGTTGTCCGTCGGCCAGGGCATCATGCTCACCTACGGAAGCTACGTCGACGACGATACCGACCTCGTCGAGTCGGCGGTGCTGATCACCGTCGCCGACGTGGGTGCGGCGGTCCTCGCGGGCCTCGTCATCTTCCCCGTCGTGTTCAGTTTCGGGTTGGAACCGACGCTGTGCACCGAACTCGCGTTCACCACGCTGCCCGCGGCGTTCACGGCGATGGCCTACGGGCGGGTGATCGCGGTGGCTTTTTTCGGACTGCTGTGCTTGGCCGCCCTGAGCTCGGCGGTGGCGTTGCTGGAGGTCGGGGTCGCCGCCGCGGTCACTACCACGACCCTGTCCCGCAACGCCGCGAGTGCGGTGTTGACCGGGGGAATCTTCCTCGCAGGCCTGCCCTCGGCGCTGAGTTACAGCCCACTCGAGCTCGCTGTCGCGGGCCGACCGGTCCTCGATCTGGTCGACGAGTCGGTGGGGACGTTCGCGTTACCGGTCTCCGCG
The DNA here is from genome assembly GCA_042216925.1 of Halobacteriaceae archaeon. Lineage (GTDB taxonomy): Archaea > Halobacteriota > Halobacteria > Halobacteriales > Halobacteriaceae > JBDGTJ01. The sequence goes on along the minus strand of JBDGTJ010000016.1, from coordinate 48,070 downwards.
CTGGCCATCGTCACGGTATTCGTGTGGGCGGTCGACCCCGAGCCCGTCCGGGTGGACCTTGGCCCTGCCTACGGGGTGGTCCGATATCTCATCCCCGTGGTCCTCGTCGGTGTCACCGTCGCCCGCGCCATCGGCGTCGCCGTCCCCGCGTGGCGGTTGCTCCTCGACTATGCGCCCGGTCTCGGCCTCGGTCCCCTCCTCGCCGTCGGGGTGTTCGCCATCCTCGCGACGGTAGGGTGGCTGGTCCGGTCTCGGGGGCGGCCACCGGACTCCCCGGGATGACCCAGGTCCGTCACTTCGAGGCGGGGCCGAGATACCCCCATGCCTGAAGGCGGTCGCCATCCCCGTCGATCCAGCGTTCCCCGATGTCGTCACGGTAGTACATGTTGGGCATCACGATGTCGTCGAGCCGGTCGTAAGCCCGTGCACGCGCCGCCTGCATCGTCTCGCCCTTGCCCGTCACGACGATGGGCATCCCGTTCTCGCCGGCGACCCGCCACTGGCCATCCACCTGCTTCGCATCCTCGAGGTGGATCCCCTCGCGACTGGTGGTCTCGAACACCACGGCTGCGTTCCGGGAGTTCTCGTCGTAGGTCTGCTCGTCGTCGAACGGGAACGGCGGGAGGACGACACGGACGCCGATCTGATACCCGTTGTGCACCTCTATGTCCGGGTCATTGCCATGGGCGAGATCGTAGAAGAACGCCGCCGTGGATGACTCCATGGACGCTTCTTGTACCGCGATGGTCGGGTAGCCAAAGCGTGGCGTGAACTCCAGTGGGTAGATGCCGGACTCGTTGACGATGCAGTTCAGATCGATGCTGCCCACGTAGCCTTCCGTGGCGAGCCAGTCTTCCAGCTTCCCGAACGTCGATTCGAACAGGTTGTTCTGACCGGCCCAGAACATCGAGGTCCCCATCTCACCGGTGGATGGACCGATGTTGCCGGGGAAGAGTTTCTTGTGCTCGAAATTGAAGTTGACACGGTCGATGAACTGATCGCCGTCGAAGAACCCGCAGATGGCGACTTCGACGCCCTCGACCTTCCGCTGGAGCTGGAACCCCTTCATGCGGTGGCCCCACGCCTTCTTGTAGGCCCGCAAGACGTCGATAACGTCACTGCCATCGTCCTCGTTCCCGACGTAGAGGAGCCGCTTGACGTTCTGGACCTCGCCGAGCGGTTTGATGACGTAGGGAGCGGGGTTCTCCTGGACGTGCTGGATTCCCTCGTCGAAGTCGTAGAAGATGTGATGCTCGATGGTGGAGACACCGTGGTCTTCGAGGACGTCCATCGCATAGCCACGGTCTTCTTCGAGATGATCAGTGTTCGGCGTTCCTCCAACGACGGCGTTCCCTTGCTCACGCAGTTCGGGCGAGCTCTCCCGTCCCGATATCAGATCCAACCCAGATGTCGTCGAAGATGATGACGTCGGCCCACTCCACTTCGGGGCGCCAATCGTCGGTCTTGGGGACGAAGCCGTCGCCGATCTCCTCGTCGCTCTCTGCCTCGATGTAGTACTTCACGTCGTGGCCCTCCCGGTGGATCTGCCAGGCCAGATCGGTGATGAGGGCGGCGTCCGCCGAGACGAACAGGAACCGCTTGGTGTCCATACCCCGGGATTCGTCGAGACCGGAGTTAACGATTGGCCGGCCTAGGCGTAGGCCGCGAACTCCTCGCCGAAGACGAGGAAGTAGAGGACGCCGACGCCGGCGATGACGCTGGCCAGCGAGAAGGCGAGGACCGGGTCCCGCCCGTAGAGCCACCCGCCCAGCACGCCGGCGGGGATGACCAGGGTGTTCCGCACCAGGTAGTAGGACCCGGTGACGCGGCCGCCCGTGTCCCGTTCGGCGGGGCCGACGATCAGGGCCTTGTGCGCGGGCAACCCCGCGAACCGCAGGCCGGAGGCAGCGAACAGGAGGGCGTACACCCACTGGTCGGCCGGTGCGAGGATCAACGCCACCGGAAAGAGGGCATACACCAGGAAGCCACTGGCGACGACCGGGACCAGGCCGACGCGACGCGCGAGTTTCGAGGCGGGCCACATCACGAGCAACGCGACCACCATCTCGACGCTGAGGAGGATGCCGAAGTACGGGGCCGGGTCCAGGGCGATTCCGAACGCCTGGAAGCCGACGGTGCGGAGGTCGGCGACGACGAGGACGAACAACGCATACACCATGCCGTTCCCGAACCGGACGAAGGCATCCCCCACCAACAGCGGGCGGAGCGGGTCGGGCAACGAGCGGAGGTCCTCGCGGACGGACGACACCCCGGCGAACGAGGAGCCGAAGGTGTCCTGGCTGGCGTCATAGAGGACGTGTTGGACGACGGTGGCGAGGATGCCGAACGCGGCGGCGACGAGGATGACGTACTGGAACCCGACCGAGAACGGGGCGACGACCGCGAGGATCGCCGCGGCCACGGCCGGGCCGACGAGGAAGCCGACGCGGCGGAAGACCTCGGTGCTCGCGAACCCGGTGGCGAGCTGGTCGGGGTCGACGCTCTGTTTGACGACGGCGAAGGTGGCGCCCAACCCGAATGATTTCCAGGCCTGGGCGAAGACGAACCCGACGAACACCCACGTCCACGCCGGCACCCCGACGGGGCCGATGGTCAGGCCGGCGAGTTCGGGGGCCACCGCCCACACGCCGAACCCGAGGACCGAGAGCAGCCCGAACGCGGTGAGGGCACGACGCGACCCGACCACGTCGGAGACGACGCCGCCGGCGTAGGGGTAGACGGCCCCGACCAGGTCCGAGAAACTCTTGTACAGGCCGACGACCGCCGCTGATGCCCCCAGGACCGTGAGGTACTCCGCGAGGTACCGGAAGGTCATCTGGAACCCGAGACTGAACGCGAACATCGCCGCCGAGAGGACGAGGACGTCGGGTTCCAGTGCGAAGAACCGGCGGTAGGCCTCGAAGGAGTCCCGCTCGCTCATCACCACAGCAACCTCGCAGGAGGACCGTAAACGTTCGGTCAGTCGACGTACAGCGAGTAGAGGATGACGCCGAAGCCGCCGGCGGTGAACAGACTCTCGACGACGAGGGCCTGGTCGCGACCCACGGAGAGGAACACGTCGACGACGCCGGCCGACAGGGCACCGAGGGTGACGAGGCCGAACCCGATCGACAACGCGCGCAGGGCGGGTGACCCGGTGCGGCGGTAGGCCAACCCCGCGTAGTAGGTGACCAACGCCCCCAGGACCAGGACGATCGCCTTGATCGTGATGACGAGGCTGACGACGTTGCTCATGTCTCCTTGCGCACCTCCGACCACAGCGCCGCGAGCTGTTCCTCCGGGGTGCGTTCCGGGCGCACGACCGCCGTCGACAGTTCGTTGTCCTCCCCCAGGATGACCCGCACCTCCTCGAAGTCGACGGCGTACCGGGTCGTGTGCTGGCCGTCCCGCCGGATCTCGGTTTGTTCGGTCAGCAACGAGGCCTCGGTGAGGAGATCGAGTTTCCGATACGTCGTCGATAACGGTACGTCGGTGGCATCAGAGAGTTCACGTGCGGTCATCGGTTCCTCCAGTTGCGCGACGAACGCCCGGCAGGCCTCGTCGTCGAGGGCGTCGAGGACCACCTGGAGATCGGGGTCTCGACTCTCGTGCAGCGGGTCGCGCACCATCCCGTCGAACTCCGGGAGCCGCCCATAAAAAGACAACCGACTCGAATACCGCGCCGGCCATGGGTTCAAACCCCCGGGGATCGTCGATACCCCATGGACGAGATAGGGAAGGTCGACCGGGAGGTCCTGGCGAGGACCGTCTACGACCGCGTCGGCGCCAGCCGAACGGACGTCGCCCTCGGCCCCGGCCACGGCCTGGACTTCGGCGTCGTCACCGTCGGGGACAACGCCGTGGCGATGGCGGCCGACCCGGTGTTCGTCCCCCTGTCCTTGGGCGTCGACCGGGCGGCGTGGTACGCCGTCCACATCGTCCTCAGCGACGTCGCACTCTCCGGATTGGCGCCCACGCATCTCGCCGTCACGATCACCCTCCCCGCGGGGGCTGACCTCGACACCTTCGAGCGGGTGTGGACCCGCTTCCACGAGGCGGCCGCCACCGAGGACGTCGCGATCGCGACCGGGCACACCGGCCGGTACGAGGGATGTGCCTACCCCTACATCGGCGGCGCCACCGCCATGGCCGTCGGGGACCCGGAGGACCTGATCGTGCCCTCGGGGGCCAGTCCCGGGGACGCCGTCCTCGTCACCCAGGGTCCGGCCGTCGAGACCGTCGGGGTCCTTGCCACGCGGTTCGGTGACCGACTCACCGTCGACGAGGCCACGGTGGCCGCCGCCAAAGACCGGTTCTGGGAGATCGGCGTCGTCGACGACGCCCGCGTCGCCGCCAGCACCGGCGCCGTGACCGCGATGCACGACGCGACCGAACGCGGCATCGACAACGCCCTCCACGAACTCGCTGCGGCCGCCGACGTGGAACTCGTCGTCGAGCGGGCGGCCTTCCCCGTCGGTGACGGCGTCGAGGCCGTGTGTTCGGCCCTGGACATCGACCCGTGGACGGCCTCGAGTGAGGGGACCGTCGTCCTCACGGTCGCCGAGGACGACGTCGAGGCGGTGTTGGACGCGTTCGCGGCCGCGGACATCCGGGCGGCCCGCGTCGGCAGCGTCCAGGCGGGCGCCGGCGTCCGCGTTGACGGCGACCCGATGCCCGAACCCGAATCCGACCCGTTCTGGGTGGCCTACACCCGGCTCGCCGACGGGGAGTGAGTCCGTGGGGATTGAAGGGGGTCGACCGCCTCCCCGGTGGTGATGACGGTCGCGTCCCGTTCGGACCCGACGCCGGAGGCCGCCCTGGAGTTCATCGAGTCGGAGATGGCCGCCGACGCGATGATCACCATCGTCGGCGAGTGCATCGTCGACTACACGGGACGCACCGACAGCTTCCTCCCGGCCGGCGAACGCCTCGTCGTCCTCAAACCCGATGGCACCCTGCTCGTCCACCGCATGGAGAAACGCACCCCGGTCAACTGGCAGCCGCCGGGCTGCATCCACCAACCAAGGGTCGAGGACGGGGTGTTGAGCGTCCAATCGACGCGGCGGGACCCCGAGGAGGTCGTCGACATCGAGTTCCGCACCATCTTACAGGTGACCGGGATGCGGTTGGCCGACGGCCGGGAACTCGAACTGGTCGGGACCGAGGAGGATCTCCGGCAACGCATCCTCGCCGATCCGACGCTCATCGAGGCGGGGTTCACGCCCCAGGACACCGAGCGCTGGAACGTCGCGGGACCCGCGGACATCTACGGGGAGGACGCCGACGGGCGCCCGGTCATCGTCGAGTTGAAGCGCCGCCGCGTCGGGCCCGACGCGGTCAGCCAGTTGAAACGGTACGTCGACGAATTCGTGCGGGACACCGGCCACGAGGACGTGCGCGGCATCGTCGTCGCCGAGTCACTCACCGAGAACGCGAAGGCGTTGGCCGACCGCGAGGACCTGGAGTTCATCCCGTTGGCGCCACCCGAGGACAGCCCCACCGGCACGACCGCGACCCTCGACGAGTTCGGGGGTTAATCCTCGAGGAACGTATCGAGGAGCCGGGCGAACCGGTCGACGAACCGATCGGTCGTCGACGGACTCGTCGTCGCCACGAGGTCGAGGGCCGTTTCCGGGGCGGTCACCACCAGTGTGACCCGACCCGCCTCGTCGCGGCGTTTCGCGACGAGGTCGACGTCGCACAACGCATCGAGGTGGTACTCCAGGGTCGATCGCGCGATCTGCAGGCGGTCGGCGATTACCGCGGGTCGGGTAGGCCCCGTCTGGACGAGGGTCACGAGGACGTCCCGGGCGGTCTCTCGCTGGACCACGGCGATCCGGCGTCGCTCGAGGGGGTCGTACTCGGCGGGGAAGTAGTGGGTGCGGCCACGGAACCGTTCGACGACGACCGCGCCGGCGTCGACGAGGGCGTCGAGGTGATGTTGGACCTGGCCCCGGGCCAGGTCGAGGTCGCGGACGACACCGCTGACGTGGGTGCCCGGGTTGGCGGTGAGGTAGGCGGCGATCCGGGGCCTGACCGCGGTCATGGGTCGACCTCCGCGGCCGGGGCGACCGACCGCGCGTAGTAGACGGCCGCGATCACCAACACCACGAACACCACGTCGAACCCGTGTTCGATGAGGTGGTGTCGCCCCGTTGACAGCCCCGCGAACCCGTAGGTGTACACCGTCACCAGCGACCGGCCGAGTAACGCCGCGATCGCCAACACCACCAGGAGGTAGGACCGTTCGCGGCGGCGGACGTAGGCGGCCAGTGCCACCCCGAGGACGCCGGCCGTGCCGATGGCGGCCAGTACCGCGACCACGACCACAAGCGGTGGCAGCGTCCCGGATGCGCCGCCGTTGAGCACCACCATCGCCCGGAGCTCAGGGTCGGGACCACCCTGAGGCTGTCGGTTTCGAGAGTCCGACCAGAATTCGTTTACCCGTCTGGCCCCACGAACCGTGCGTGAGCGAGCACCGCGGAATCGATCGTCGCCAGTTCCTCGCGACCGCCGTCGCGATCGGGGGGTCGGCCGCACTCAGCGCGTGTCTCGGCCGGGACCAAGCAACCATCCCGACGGGCCCGACCGACCTCTCGGGATACCCCGACCGGCAACACGCCTGGAACGCGGTCCTCCCCACCGACGACCACGGCAACGTCCTCCCACCCCGCCATCGCGTGATCCTCTTGTTGGACCTCCCGGGAACGGCGCCGCCGACCGACGAGGACCGGTCGACCGTCGCCACCGCCCTCGAGGGTGTCGAACACGCCTACGAGCGCAGCGGCGATGGCCTCCTCATGACCGTGAGTTACGGGCCGACGTACTTCGACCGGTACGCCGACCCGTTACCCAATTCGATCGACTTGCCACCGCCCGAGGCCCTCTCCTCGTTCGAGGACCCCGTCCTCGATGACTCGGATGCGGTCATCCACCTGGCATCGAACCACGCCGCGGCGGTACTGGGCGCCGAGGAGGCGCTTCGTGGCACCGTCGACGCGGTCAACGGCGTCGACCAACCGGGCGCTGCCCTGACCGACGTCTTCACCATCCGCGACCGGCACACCGGCTTCGTCGGCGCGGGGTTGCCCGCCGACCACGACGACGTCACCGGCGTCCCGGAGGACGCCATCGACGAGGACGCGCCACTGTACATGGGGTTCAAATCCGGGTTCGAGAAGAACCAGGCAAGCGAGGACAGCGTCACGATCACGGAGGGCCCCTTCGCCGGGGGGACCACCCAGCACTTCTCGACGCTGCGTCTCGACCTCGAACGGTGGTACGAACAGGACGACCGGTGGCAACGCGAGGCGAAGATGTTCTGTCCCCACCACGCCGAGACCAACGCCGTCGAGGACGTCGGGAACAACCTCGGGGACGACAGCGGCGTCGACGCCTGTCGGGACACCGACCGCGCCGCCCGCGAGATGGGTGTCGTCGGCCACACCCAGAAGACCGCCGACGCCCGCCAGAACGGGGAGCCACTGATCTTGCGACGGGATTTCAACTCCACCGACGGCGGCCATGCGGGCCTGCACTTCGTTGCGGTACAGGCGTCGATCGAGGATTTCGTCGCGACGCGTGAGGCCATGAACGGCGTCGACATCGCGGCGGACTCCGCCGTCGGCCAACGCACCAACAACGGCATCCTCCAGTACGTCCAGACCCTCCGCCGGGGCAACTTCCTGGTCCCGCCCCGCCAACACCGCGTCCTCCCGACACCCAACCCACCATGAGGGGGCGTCGCCGGTTCCTGCGGGCCGCCGGTGCGGGCATGATCGGGGGGCTCGCCGGGTGTTCGAGGCTGTTCGAGACGCGGTCGGCCCTGGCGCCACCGCTGGTCGCGGACCGTCCGACGGCCGCCTACTACCCGACCCACGTCGAGGGCATGGCCGTCGTCGGGACCGATGCAGCCAACGGGTACCGGTGTGCCCTGACCTACACCTATCCCCACCGGTTCTGGGTGGTGACCGGCACCCACACCAGGAAGGTGACGATCCAACCCGCAGACGACGTCCACCTCATGCCGGTGGTCTGGGACGCCGACACCGGGATCGTGCCACCGGACGTCAACCCCACGATCGAGGCCACCCGCGACGGGCGCACCGTCGCCGCCCCGGCGCCGTGGCCGATGCTCTCCCAACCCATGGGCTTTCACTTCGGCGAGAACGTCGCCCTCGAGGGTGATGGCAGCTACACGGTCACGGTCTCGATCGGAGCGCCCTCGATCCGCCGCACCAACGGACTCGATGGCGACCGCGGCCCCACAACCTTCGACTTCGAGTTCGCGTACAGCGCCGCCCGCGTCGAGGACCTCCCCTACACCGACATCCCCGCGGACAAACAGGGGACGAGGGGCGCCGTCGACCCGATGTCGATGGCGGCACTCCCGACCACGCGACTACCGCCACCGTCGACCCTGCCCGGCACCGTCCTCGGGACCGGGACCAGTGGCGACGCCACCGTCGTCCTCACCGCCATCGACGACGCCACCCCGTACGGTGGCAGCGCCGAGCAAACCTATCTCGGCGTCTCGTTGCGCACCCCGTACAACGATTACGTGATTCCCATGGCCTCGCTTGCCGTCACCGTCACCCGGGATGGGACCACCGTCGCCGACACCGCCGCCAACGCCGCGATCGGTCCCCGCCTCCGCTATCACTACGGTGCCAACATCCCGGACCTCGTGGCGGGGGACACCGTCACGGTCCGGGTCATGGCCCCGCCACAGGTCGCCCGGCACGAGGGCTACGAAACCGCGTTCCTCCAGTTCGACCCCGTCACCGTCACGGTCTGACCTTGCGGTGAGGAAGCCCCAGAAGCCAACACCTAACTGCCGGGCCGGCGACCCGCCGACATGACCCACGTCGTCGTCCTTGGCGCGTACGGCAGCGCCGGCGTCGCCACCGCCACGGCACTGGCCGACGCCCCGGCCATCGACCGGGTCACTCTCTTCGACGATGGTGACCCCGGCGGCGGCCTCTGCATCCTCCGTGGCTGTATGCCCTCGAAGGAAGTGCTCTCGGCGGCCGCCCACAAGTACCAGGCCCGCCACGACCCCCGCCTCGACGGGACGCCGACCGTCGACTTAGAGGCCGTCGTCGCAACCAAAGACGACCACGTCAGCGACTTCGCCGCCCACCGCCGCGAGGCCGTCCACGACCTCGCAACCCGTCCGGGGGTGGAGTTCCACCACGAACGGGCACGGTTCGTCGACGACCACACCGTCCTCGCCGACGGCACCGAGTACACCGCGGACTACGTCGTCATCGCGACCGGTTCCCGGCTGAACGTCCCCGACATCCCCGGGATCGACGACGTCGATTGGATGGACAGTGCCGACGTCCTCGACGCCACCGCCTTCCCCGACTCGGGGGTCGTCATGGGGTTCGGGTACGTCGGCATCGAGCTGGTGCCCTACCTTGCCGAAGCCGCGGAGATGGACCTAACCGTCATCGAACACGACGACCGCCCACTTGACGCGGCCCACCCCAGCATCGGCGAGGAGATCCTCGCCCAGTACCGCGAGGAGTTCGACGTCGACATCCTCACCAACACCACCGAACAGCGGGTCGAGTCGACCGAGGACGGCGTCCGCCTCACCGTCGACGGGGCCACCGACCGCGACGCCATCGAGGCCGACCAGCTGTTCCTGTTCACCGGGCGCCGCCCGAACCTCGAGGGATTGGGCCTCGAGACCACCGACCTCGACCCCGGCCCCGGATGGGTGGAACCGACGTTACGCGCCCGCGACGACGGCCGGACCTTCGTCGTCGGCGACGCGATCGGCGAACGCATGATCCTCCACGAAGCCAAAGAGGAGGGGTTCCTCGCCGCCGAGAACATCCTCGCCGACCACCGTGGGGACACCCTCACCCCCTACGACCCGCTGAACCACACCGTGATGTTCTCCGGGGCGAGTGTCTACCCCTACGCCAGTCTCGGGCTCACCGCCGCCGACGCCCGCAGCCAGGGATACGACCCTATCGTCGTCGCCCGGGCGGCCAGCGACGACGGCGTCTTCAAGACCAAAGACGCCGCCCGCGGCCTCGCCCGCCTCGTCGTCGCCCAGGACGGCACCGTCCTCGGCTACCACGGCCTCCACTACCACGCTGACGTCATGGCCAAGACCATGCAGGTCGTCATCGAATGCGGGCTCGACGTCCGCGAGATCCCCGACCGTGCCTACCACCCGACCACCCCCGAGATCATCGACGGGTTGCTCGATGCCGCCATCGACCGCCTCTGATGGAGCCCACCCACCACCGGTTACTCCACGGCGACGCCCGCACCCTGCCACTCCCCTCGGACAGCGTCGAGCTGGTGGTGACCTCGCCACCGTATCCGATGATCGAGCTGTGGGACGAGACCTTCACCAGCCTCGACCCCGCGGTCGGCACCGCCCTCGAGGCGGGGGACGGCGCCACCGCCTTCGACCGGATGCACCGCCTCCTGGATGCGGTGTGGGAGGAGGTCCTCCGCGTCCTGGTCCCCGGCGGCATCGCCGTCGTCAACGTCGGCGACGCGACGCGGTCGGTCGCCGACGCCTTCGCCCGCTACCCCAACGCCGCCCGCGTCACACAGGCGTTCACCGACCTCGGCCTCCGGGCGTTGCCCGACATCGTCTGGCGGAAACCCGCGAACGGGCCCGCGAAGTTCGTCGGGTCGATGCGGCCACCGAACACCTACGTCACCCTCGAACACGAGTCGATCTTGGTGTTCCGGAACGGCGACCCACGACAGCCCCCGGCCGACCGCCGCGCCCGGAGCGCGTACTTCTTCGAGGAACGGAACGCCTGGTTCTCGGACCTGTGGTCGATCCAGGGCGACCGCCAGGACCGGGACCGCCCCGGCCGCGACCGCGCGGCGGCCTTCCCCGTCGAGATCCCCTACCGCCTGGTGAACATGTACTCCGTCCAGGGCGACACCGTCCTGGACCCCTTCTGTGGGACGGGCACGACGATGGTCGCCGCGACCGCCAGCGCCCGCCACTCCGTCGGCGTCGACCACGACCGCGACCTCCTCGAGACCGCCCACGACCGCGCAACCGAGGCCAGCACGGTCGCGGCCGACCGCGGTGGAAAACGACTGGCCGACCACGCGGCCTTCGTCGAAGACCGTCGCTCCGACGGGAACCCCCCGGCCTACCGGGCAGACCACTACGACACCCGGGTCGTCACCGCCCGGGAACGCGGCATCGTCCTCCCGAGCGTCGAGTCACTCACCCTGGGGGCCGGGGGATGGCGGGCGACCCACGACCGGTTCGAGCGTTGACCTACTCGACGGTGCAGGCGTCCTCGTAGGTGACCTCGCCCAACGCCGAGAAGCTGGCGTCTGTGCCACAGACCGGGCAGTCCGGGTCGGCGGCGACCGCCACCGTCTCGACCTCGAGGCCCAGGGCGTCGACGACGAGCAACCGCCCGACCAGGACGTCCCCGGCATCCACCATCAGTTTCAGCGCCTCGGTCGCCTGAATCGACCCGACGATGCCGGGGACCGCTCCCAGGACGCCGGCCTCCGCACAGTCCGGGACCGTCCCCGGCGGTGGCGCCTCCGGGAACAGACACCGGTAACACGGGCCCGATTCCGGCGTGATCGTCAACACCTGGCCTTCGAAGCGGTAGACGGCACCGTGGACGAGGGGTGTCTCGGCGAGGTGGCAGGCGTCGTTGAGGAGGAACCGCGTCGGGAAGTTATCCGAGCAGTCGAGGACGACGTCGTGATCGGCGACCAGACCGTCGGCGGTGTCCGCGTCGACGCGGGTCTCGTGGGTTTCGACGGTGACGTCGGGGTTGAGGTCGGTGACGTACCGGGCGGCGCTTTGGACCTTCGGCGTGCCGACGTCCGTGTCCCGGTGGATGACCTGGCGTTGGAGGTTCGAGCGTTCGACGGTGTCGTCGTCGACGATGGTGAGGTGACCGACACCGGCGGCGGCCAGGTACTGGATGACGGGGGAGCCGAGCCCGCCGGCGCCGACGACGAGGGCCGAGGAGTCGAGGAGGGTGGTCTGGCCGTCCGGGCCCACGTCGTCCATGATGACGTGGCGACTGTACCGGTCGAGTTGCCGGGGGTCCAGACCGGGCATAGGCCAGGTTCGGGCCCGACGGGCAAAAGCCCACGCTTCCCCCGCGGTCACCCCTCGCGGCGCAGGCGGTCGACGACGAACTCGCGGTCGAGGTCGCCGAGGAACTCGCCGAGGCGGGGGCCCTCGGTGTCGTCGAAGAACAGGCGGTACCCGGCCTCGAAGAGGTCCCCGGCGGCGAGGTCGTGGGCGTCGGCCAGCTCGTAGAACCGGGCCTGGATGGCGTCGCCGTCGTGGGTGGTCTCGATGAAGTCCGCGAGATCCTCGAGGGCGGCGGCCTCGGCGGCAGTGAGGTCGACGTCGGGGCACGTGGCCTGGAGTTCGTAGTTGTAGGCGTTGTCCTCACGTCGCGCCCACCGCCTGGCGCGGTCGACCCGGGCCAGGGCCGCGTCGAGGACGGCGGGGGCGGCGTCGGTGGGGAGGTGGCCTTCGTGTTCGGCCATCTGGACCTGTAGCTCGCGGTCCTCGACCATGCCGAGGACGGCGGCGAACCGGTAGGGGATCCGCACCCGGTCGGCATCGACGGTCTCGACCACGAAGGGGTAGGCTCGCTCGGCGAACGCCAGTTCGTGGTCGGTGCCGTCGGCGTCGCCGAAGTAACGGCGTTCGAAGCGGTCGAACTCGTCGACGAGCTGGTCGACGTGGGTGAGATCGAGGTCCCGTTGCTTGTTGGGGTCTTTCGCGAAGAAGTACCGCAGGACCTCGGGTTCGACCAGCTCTAGGAGTTCGGGGACGGTGACGACGACGCCGCTGCTCGAGGAGAGGGCTTGCCCGTCGACGGTGAACCACTCGTACACCAGCGGCACCGGCGGTTGGATGCCCAGCAGTTCCTCGGCGATGTCGACGCCGCTTGGCCAGGAGCCCTCGGCGTGGTCCTTGCCGAACGGTTCGTGGTCGACATCCAGGACCTGCCAGCCGGCGGGCCACTCGAACCGCCAGGGCAGCTTCCCGTCCCGGTACCCGGCGGTGCCGCGGTGGCCACACCCCGCGATCTCCTGGTCGCCGACGGTGACATCGACACACTCGTAGTGAACCGTCTCGGCACCGGTGTCGACGTCGGTCACCTGCGTGGTGAGTTGGCGGCCACACGATTCGCAGTTTGGCATGAACGGGACGTAGTCGGCGTCGACGTGGTCCTGGTGGCGGGCGAGGATCGCTCGGGCCTGGTCGGCGTTGGCGAGGATCTCGGCGACGGCGTCGTCGAAGGCGCCGGACTCGTAGAGGTCGGTGGTGGCGACGACGTCGACGGGGATGTCGAGGCTGGCCGCGGCCTCCGCGAGGAGGGCGGTGAAGTGATCGCCGTAGGAGGCATGACAGTCCCCGAACGGGTCGGGGATGTCCGAGTACGGGACACCGAGGTTCTGGCCGAGGGCGGCGGCATCGACGCTGCCGAGATCGACGATGTTCCAGTCGGCGTCGGCGAGGCGACGCGGGATCTTCCGCAGGGCGTCGCGGTCGTCGGTGGTGAACACCTGGCGGACGTCGTGGCCGCGGTCCCGCAGGACGGCGGCCACGTAGTAGCCGCGGACGATCTCGTTGAGGTGGCCGATGTGGGGGATGCCCGACGGGGAGACGGCGCCCTTGACGACGATGGGGTCGGTGGGGTCCCGGGCCTCGATCTCGTCGGCGACGTCGTCCGCCCAGAACGCGTGGTGGGTGGCGTCCGCGGTCATCCTCGAATCGCCGTGAGGTAGCCGGGACGGCCGCTTACGGTTTGCGGTCCGACGCCACCCCCGTTCCCCTCAATCGAGTTCGGATGACCCACGGTTTACCCGGACGCAATCCCACGTTTTCCCCGTGTGTTCGAACGGGCTCCCGAACCCTTATGCTGGCGGCGGGGCACCGATGAGGTATGGTTCTTCGATCGGTGACCGGGATGGGAACGGTCCAGAACTACGTGGATGGGGCGTGGGTCGACGTCACCGGTGACGGGGGACAACCCGTCCGTAACCCCGCGACGGGCGCGGAGTTGGCGACGGTCCCGTTCAGCGACGAAGCGGCCGTCGATGAGGCGGTCGCTGCGGGTCAGTCGGCCTTCGAGCAGTGGGGGTCGACCCCGGTCGAGGACCGAATCCAGCCGCTGTTCCGGTTGAAACAGTTACTCGAGGACCACCAGGAGGACCTCGCCGAGACCCTGGTCGCCGAACACGGGAAGACCAAAGCCGAGGCCATGGGGGAGATCCGACGGGGCATCGAGAACGTCGAGGTCGCATGTGGCATCCCCTCGATGATGCAGAGTGGCACCCTCGCCAACGCCGCCCCGGACATCGACGAGAGTGCGATCCGAGCGCCCCTCGGCGTGTTCGCCGCCGTGACGCCGTTTAACTTCCCGGCGATGATCCCGCTGTGGTTCCTGCCGTATGCCGTCGCCACCGGGAACAGCTTCATCCTGAAACCCAGCGAACAGGACCCGTTAGTCGCCGCACAGCTGTTCGATCTGATCGACGCCGCCGGGTTCCCGGACGGCGTCGTCCAGCTGGTCAACGGCAGCGAGGACACCGTCAACGCCATCCTCGAACACCCGGGGATCGAGGGCGTGTCCTTCGTCGGATCGACCCCGGTCGCGAAGTCCATCTACGCCACCGCCGCCAAACACGGGAAACGCGTCCAAGCCCAGGGCGGGGCGAAAAACCACGTCATCGTCACCGAGACCGCGGACCTCGCTCACGCCGCCGAACAGACGATGTCCTCGGCGTGTGCCTGTGCCGGCGAACGGTGTCTGGCCAACGACATCGCCCTCGTGGAGGCGTCCGTCTACGAACCCTTCCTCGAGGAGGTGCTGGCGGCCGCCGACGAGCTGACCGTCGGCTACGGCCTCGATCCCGGCGTCGACATCGGGGCGCTCATCTCCGCCGACCACGCCCAACGCGTCGCGAACTACATCCAACTCGGCATCGAGGAGGGCGCGACCCTGCTCCGCGATGGGCGGGAGGTGACCGTCGAGGGCTACGAGGACGGCCACTTCATGGGCCCCACCGTGTTGGGCGAGGTCACACGCGACATGGTCATCGCCCAGGAGGAGATCTTCGGCCCGGTGCTGGGCGTGGCGTCGGTGCCGGACCTCGATGCCGCCATCGAACGGGTGAACGAGAGCGACTTCGGGAACGCCGCCAGCCTGTTCACCGGGAGCGGGGCCGACGCCCGGCAGTTCCGTCACGACGCCGACCCCGGGAACCTCGGCGTGAACGTCGGGACGGTGGCGCCGATGGCGTTCTTCCACTTCGGCGGGCAGAAGGACTCTCACTTCGGGGACCTCCACGCCCAGGGCGAGGACATGATCCAGTTCTACACCGACAAGACCATCTACATCGAGCGGTGGCCCGAGGCCTGAGGCCGGGTCAGTCCTCCTCGTCGAGGACGGCGGTGTGCATCGCCTCGCTCATGTTCGCGAGGACGCGGTCGTCGGTCTTGAGTTCCTTCATCACGAACCGGGAGGCGGTCTCGTCGACCCCATCGACGGCGACGATCTCGTCGATGAGGCTGTTCATCTGTTGGCGGTCCTGGACGCGGGCGATGACGACGAAGTCGACGTCGCCCATCGTGTAGTAGACGCGGTTGACGCCGGGGATGGCGGCGAGGGCGGCGCCGATCTCCTCGCTGTAACCCTGTTCGTGGTTGACGTTGACGTTGGTGATCATCGCCATGTTCAACCCGAAGGCAAGCGGGTCCAGGTCGGCGGTGACGCCGGTGATGACGCCGTTCTCCCGGAGTTTGGTGAGGCGGTAGTGGACTGCCGATTTCGAGAGGCCGAGTTCGTCACTGAGTTCTTCGAGGTTGACATCGAAGTCCGTCTCGACGCGTTCGAGCAGGTCCAGGTCGACATCGTCCAGGTCCGCGGCCCGACCGTCTGTCTCCTCCATACCCGCCCCAGTCTCCCACAGGGTTTAAAATTTCACCTCCGAATTCGAACGAGAATCAACGATACGGTATGTGACAACGAAGTTACCGAACGTTTTCGAACCGAAAGGATAGGCAGGTTGAAACGTCGAGGTTACTCGACCATCCGACCGTCCGCGTAGGCCAGCGCCGTATCCAAGGCGGCCATCGCCTCGTCGATCTCGGCCTCGGTGATGGTCAACGGCGGTGCGATGATCAACGTGTTGATCATGTTCGCGACGTAGACGCCCTCGGCGAACGCGCGGTTGCTGACCTCGTCGACGACGGTCTCGTCTTTGCTGAGTTTGTCCTCGCGAGTGCCGAAGGGGACCCGGTCCTCGCTGCTTTTCGTGAGTTCGATGCCCCGGAACAGGCCCACGCCGCGGACGTCACCCACGCTTGGGTGGTCGGCCGCGAGGGCCTCGAGTTGCTCACCGAGGTACTCGCCGACGGTGGCGGCACGGTCGATGAGGTTCTGCTCCTTGTAGGTCTCGATGGCGGCCAGTCCCGCGGCCACGGCGACGGGGTGGCCGGCGTAGGTGTGGCCGTGGACGAGCATGTTGTCCTCGAAGTACTCTGCGATCTCCGGGGTGACCGTCGTCGCGCCCAGCGGCGCGTAGGCACCGGTCAGGCCCTTGGCCATCGTCATGATGTCCGGGGTCACATCGAAGAGGTCGCTCCCGAACCACTCGCCGGTGCGGCCGAACCCGGCCATCACCTCGTCGACGATGAGGAGGGCATCGTGGTCGTGACAGATCTCCTTGAGGCGGGGCAGGTACTCGTCGGGTGGGACAAGGATGCCATTCGAGCCGACGACGGGTTCGACCAGGACGGCGGCCACGGTGTCGCCTTCCAGCATCAGCATCTCGTCGATGTACTCCAGGCTCTCCATCGGGTCGAGGGTCGACCCGTAGGCGTAGGGGTCGGGCGCCTTGATCGTGCCAGGGATCCCGGGTTCGGCGGGCAACCGCCGCGGGTCACCGGTCACGGAGATGGAGCCGTAGGTGGCGCCGTGGTAGGACCGGTACCGGGAGACGATCTTCTCCTTGCCGGTGTAGAACCGCGCGATCTTGATCGCGGCCTCGACGGCCTCGGTCCCGCTCGTCGAGAAGAAGGTCTTCCTCAGATTCCCCGGCGTGACCTCCGCGAGTTTCGCGCCGAGTTTCGCGCGGGCCTCCGTCGTGAACCCGGGGGCGACGTAGGCGGCCTCCTCGGCCTGGTCGGCGATGGCCTCGGCGACCGCGTCCGCCGAATGGCCGAGGTTCGAACACATCAACTGACCACTGAAATCCAGGATGTCCTCCCCTTGGGCGGTCCTGAATCGGGCGCCCTCCGCGCTCACCACCTGGGTCGGTGAGACTGTCGATTGGTAGGCCCACGTCCCGAAGACGTGGTCCCTATCAGTCTGCTCGATGTCGTTGAGCCCGCCGTCCGGACGGGGCTCCTCGTCGCTCCCCATACCTCCCTCGTCAGTCGGCTGAGTGATTAATCTTTGTCCGCAACCCAGTATCGTCGCACTGTGTTGGGTGTCCGTGCCGGTCGCTGCGACGGTATCAAACGATTCGGATACTACGCTGAACAGCGTCGGTTACAATTCGAGGAGGGTGTCGATGGCGTCGACGACGTCGGCGAGGTCGTCGATGACGAGGTCGGCGGCCGCGGCCAGTTCCGGGTAGTATCGGTCGGGGTCACGCACGTAAATCGCGTGGTGGGCCACCCGGAAGGCGGGGACGTCGTTGACGTAGTCACCGACCATCACGACCGGCGTGGGGGTGCGGTCCTGGAGGTACCGGATAGTGTCGGCTTTGTCCTGTGGTGACTGGTAGGGGTGGACGTGGTCCAACGGGATGGTGACCGCCGCGGCGACGGCGCGCAGGATGTGGGTGGCATCCCCCGAGACGATGTGTGGGTCGAAGCCCGCGGTCCGGACCGCCTCGACGACGGTCGCCCCGGCATCGAGGGGGACGGTGGTGTACCCGACGACGCGTTCGATGCGTTGGCCGGCGAGGTCGACGACAAGTTGGACGCCGACGGGGGTATCGGTCCAGGCGGGGTGGTCTTCCTCGATCCGGTCCCGGATCGCCGCCACCTGGGCGCAGACGGTTCGGGCCGGGGCGGTGTCGTCGGCCTCGATCGCGGCCCGTGCCGTGGCGGTGTCGGTGCCGTCGTTGGCCAGTGCCACGTGGAGTTCGGGCTGTTTGCGGGCGACGACCGCGCCGATGGAGTCCGGGACGTCGAACACCGAGAACGTCGGGAGGCCGATGCTCACCAACGCGACCGGATCCGTCGCGGGGACGTCGGGGACCCGGTCGGTGACGATGCCGTCCTCGACGACGGGGGCTGACTCGACGACGACCTCGCTGAGGGTGCCGGAGTTGTCGAAGACGACGTCGCCGATGGCGTCCTCACGCACGGCGCCCACCCTCGCGGTGGCCGGTCATTCGTCGCGGGGGCGCCAGTGACAGGCGACCTGTCGGTCCCCGCCGACCGCTCGCAGCGGTGGCTCCTCGCGTTCACAGCGGTCCTGTTCGTCCGGACTGCACGTGGCCTTGAGGTGACACCGCGGGTGGAAGTTACAGCCCGTCGGCGGGTCGGAGGGGTCCGGGGGCGTCCCCTCGAGGGTGATGCGGTCGTCCCCACCCGGGTGGGTGGTGACCCGCGGGATCGAGGAGAGCAACGCCTCGGTGTAGGGGTGATGGGGTTCGTCGAACACCGACTCGACGGCACCGAGTTCCACGATCTTGCCCAGGTACATCACCGCGACGCGGTCGGCGACCTGGCGGACGACGCTCATGTCGTGGGTGATGATGAGGTAGGTCAGTCCGAACTCGTCCTGGAGGTCCTCGAGCAGTTCGAGGATCTGGGCCTGGATGGAGACGTCCAGGGCCGAACTGGGTTCGTCGGCGATGAGGAGGTCCGGGTTCAACGCCAGGGCCCGGGCGATGCCGACGCGTTGGCGTTGCCCGCCGGAGAGTTCGTGGGGGAAGGCGTTGTAGTACTGGTCGGGGTCGAGGCCGACCGTGTCCAGTAACTCCCGGACGTAGGATTCCCGGTCCTCGCGGTGTTCGTCGTGGATGACGAGTGGTTCGGCGACGATGCGGCCGATGGTCATCCGGTCGTTCAGCGTCGAGAAGGGGTCCTGGAAGATCATCTGGACGTCCCGTCGCACGTCGGTCGGGACCTCATCGGTGATGGCTTCCTCGCGGAAGTACACCTCCCCGTCGGTCGTGTCTCGCAGGCCGATGATCGTCTCGGCCATCGAGGATTTCCCACACCCCGACTCGCCGACGACGGCCAGCGTCTCACCCTCGTAGAGGTCGAAACTCACGCCGTCGACGGCCTTGACGTCACCGACGTGGCGACCGAGGATGCCACTGGTGACCGGGTAGTACTTCCGGAGGTCCCGGACGGCCAGCAGCGGTTGGCCCCGCCCCGTGCTCAACGGTTGGACCCGCTGGCGGTGCTCGCTCATTGGTCCACCTCCGGGGAGGGAATGGTGGCTGGGTCGTCGGGACCAACGTACTCGTCGGTGTAGACATAACAGCTGGCGGCGTGCCCGTCGTCGAACTCGATCTCCGGTGGGGGATCGACGTCACAGAGGCCGCGTTCGGCCTTCGGACACCGGGGGTTGAACCGGCAGCCGCTGGGCGGCTCCAACAGGCTGGGTGGGGTGCCGGGGATCGACGCCAACTCGCCGACGGTGTCGACGTCGGGGATGCTCGCGAGGAACAGCTGCGTGTAGGGGTGTTTGGGATCGGTCAACACCTGTTCGCGGGCGCCTCGTTCGGCGATGCGGCCCGCGTACATCACCAGGAACCGCTCACACACCTGGGAGACGACGCCGAGGTCGTGGCTGATGAGGATCAAGGACATCTCTCGTTCCGCGACGAGGCGGCGGAACAACTCGATGATCTGGGCCTGGATGGAGACGTCGAGGCCGGTGGTGGGTTCGTCGGCGATCAACAGTTCCGGTTCGCCGGCGATCGCCATCGCGATCATCGCGCGTTGGGCCATCCCGCCGGAGTACTCGTGGGGGTAGTTGTCGAGGTTCTGGGCGGCGTTGGGGATGCCGACCTCCTCGAGGAGGGCCTTGGCCTCCTCGCGGGCCGCGGTCTTCGAGAGGTCGCGGTGGGCGCGGACCGCCTCGACGAGTTGCTCGCCGACGGTGTAGGTGGGGTCGAAGGCGGCCTGAGCGTTCTGGAACACCATCCCGATCTCGGCCCCCCGGATCGCGCGTAACTCGGCGTCGGTGGCGTCGACGAGGTTCTTGCCCTTCCAGTGAACCGACCCCTCATCGATGCGGCCCGGGTCCTCGATGAGGCCGACGATCGACCGCACCGAGACAGACTTGCCGCTGCCGGACTCCCCGACGATGCCGAGGGTCTCGCCGGCGGCGAGGTCGTAGCTGATGCCGTCGACGGCGGAGACGACGCCGGCGTCGGTGTAGAACCGGGTGGTGAGGTCCCGGACGGACAACAACGGGCCCCCCTGACCGGGGGCATCTCGGTCGGTCATCGGTTCGGCCCCGTGCGTGGGTCGAGGACGTCTCGCAGGCCATCACCTAAGAGGTTGAACCCCAGGACCGAGAACACGATCGACAGCCCCGGGAAGACGCTGTACCACCACTGCCCGCTGCTGACGAACCCCTTGGCCACCCGGAGGATCGCACCCCAGGACGGGCGGGGCGGGGGCACCCCGACCCCGAGGAAGGACAGCGACGCCTCGAGGATGATCGCCAGCGCCGCGTCGATCGACGCCTGGACGAGGATGGCGGACATGCAGAACGGCAACACGTGCAACACGAGGATACGGGGGTGGGAGGCGCCCATCGATCGGGCGGCTTTGACGTGGGCCTCCCGGGACACCGACAGCGCGGACCCGCGGGTGATGCGGGCGAACTGCGGGATGAACACGATGCCCAACGCGATGATGATGTTGGTCAGGGACTGCCCGAAGATCGCGACGAGGGTCAACCCCAACAGGATCGAGGGGAACGCGAAGATCGAGTCCATCAACCGCATCAACACGTCGTCGATCCGGCCGCCGAAGTAGCCGGCGAGCAGCCCGACCGGGACCCCGACGAGCATGGCGACCAGCGGGGTGGCGACCGCGACCTGGAAGGCGATGCGGGCGCCGAACACGACCCGGGAGAAGATGTCCCGCCCGTACTGGTCGGTGCCGAACGGGTGGGCAGCACTCGGGGGTTCGAGGCGCTCGGGGACATTGGTCGCCGCGTAGTCGTAGGGCGCAATCTGTGGGGCGAAGATAGCGACGAGTAAGAACAGGCCGAGGACGGTCGCGCCCACGACCGCGAGGCGGTTCTTCTTGAACCGGTACAGGAACCGTCGCGTCCGCCGAACCATCGGGCGGGAGCTGGTGTCGGTCGCCATTATTCGTCTCTCAACCTCGGGTTGAGGTAGAAGTAGGTCAGGTCCACGACGAGGTTCACCAACACGAAGAACGTGGTGTAGACGAGGACGATACCCTGGATCATCACGTAGTCCCGATCGCGGATGCGGTTGACGAGCAACCGCCCCATCCCCGGGATGGTGAACACCTCCTCGATGATGACCGAGCCGCCGAGGAGGTACCCGAACTGGAGGCCGATCACGGTGATGACGGGGATGAAGGCGTTTTTCATCGCGTGGCCCAGCACGGTGAGTTCCGAGACGCCTTTCATCCGGATGGCGTTGAGGTAGTCCTGGTGGATCTCCTCTAACAGTTCAGAGCGCAACATCCTCGTGACGATCGCCGCCATGGCGGTGCCCAACGTGATCCCGGGGAGGATCATGTACTTGATCCCGGCGATCGGGTCCTCGAGCGGGGAGACGTACCCGGTGACGGGGAACCACCCGAGGTACACCCCGAAGATCAACAGGAGGACGATCCCGAGCCAGAAGTTCGGGATGGAGACGCCGAGCAGGCCGAAGGTCAACCCAAGGTCGTCCCAGATGGTGCCCCGGCGGAGGGCGCTGATGGTGCCGGCGGGGATGGCGATGAGGAGGCTGACGATGAAGCCGCTGAGGGTGACGAAGATGGTGGCGGGCAACCGCGCGAGGATCGCGGCACTGACCCGGCGCTGGTCGATCGGGGAGACGCCGAGGTCGCCCTGGAGGACGTTGGTCATGTACTGGATGTACTGGACGATGAACGGTTCGTCGAGGCCCATCTGGTCGCGGACGGCCATGATCTGTTCTCTGGTCGCGTCCGAGCCCAGCATGACGATCGCGGGGTCCCCCGGGACCAACCGCACCATCCAGGAGACGATGATGCTGACGAGCAACAGGACCGGGATGGCCCACAACAGTCGTTTGGCCGCGTACTCGTGGAGGCGTGTGACCATCGTGGTCAGCGGTTAGCTTTCCTTCCACATCGGCCACCAGCGGGTGTAGGGGAGCAACCAGGGCTGGTAGCCATGGAAGTTCGTCCGGAGGCCGACCAGGTCGTCGGTGCGGGCGACCGAGATCCAGGGCAGGTTCTTGTTGATCAGTTTCTGCAGTTCGGAGTAGATGTCGACGCGGGCCGATTGTTCGGTCTCGGAGCGACCGTTCTGGACGAGTTCGTACATGCGTTGGGCGTCCGGTTGATCCTCGAAGTACTGGTTGTACTGGGGGCCGTCCGGCGCCAGGAACGGGTAGTAGTGGCGGTCCGGGTCGATCTTGAACGGGACGCTGAACGCCTGGCAGCTGTAGTCCTTCTGGACGAACCGTTGGAGCTGGGTACCCCACTCGTTGATCTTCGTCTCGGCGTCGATGCCGGCGGCGTTGAGTTCGGCGACGAGGAGGTCGGCGGTGCTTTTCATGATCTGGTACTGGGTGTTGGCCTCGATCTGGAGGGTCACGCCCTCGAGGGGATTGCCCGCGTCCTCGAGGATCTGTTGGGCCTTGTCGACGTCCCGTTGCCGGGCGGCATCACCCAGGTCGTAGTTCCAGATGCTCTCCGAGGGGAACGGTTGCCAGGCCGCGGTCCCGAACCCGAAGACGCCGGCCTCGACGATCGCCGATCGGTTGATGACGTGGGCGACGGCCCGACGCACGGCCGGGTTCGACCACGGGTCCTTACTGCAGTTGATGTGGACCTGGGCCCAGCCGGTGCCGCGTTGTCGGATGAGGTCGACGTCGCTTGCGTCCTGGAGCGTCGAGGCGTTGTTCCCGGGGACGGCCCGGGCCATGTCGATGTCGCCGGCCCGGATCGAGGACACGCGAGAGGAGGCATCAGGGATCGGGCGGACCCGGACCTTATCGAGGTAGGGGTACTCGGACTCCCGGTAGCCATCGAAGGCCTCGAGGTCGAGGAAGTTCCCCTGCTGGTATTCCCCCATCATGAACGGGCCGGTTCCGACGGGTCGCTGGAAGTCCCCGAGTTCGCCGCCCTGGTTCTCGACGGCTTCTTGGGGGACGATGACCCAGGTGATGCGGGCGAGGAAGTTGAAGAACGGGGCGAACGGTTCCGCCATGGTGAACGTGACCTCGTAGTCGCCGTTCGCGGTGACGGACTCCATGGCGGCGAGGTCGCTGCCCATCGCTCCCTCCTGGGCCATGCGGTTGAACGAGTAGACGACGTCGTCGGCGACCAGTTCCCGGTCTGTGGGCGGGTGGAACATCACGCCTTCCTTCAGCGTGAACGTGTACTCGAGGCCGTCGTCGCTGATGTCCCAGGACTGCACGAGGCGTCCGGCGGGCGCCCCGTCCTGGAAGGTGATCAGCGTCTCGCACATGTTGTAGACGACGACCCAGGAGACGACACTCGAGGTGAAGTGAGGGTCGAGGCCGGTGAGGCTGGACTCGAACCCGACGTTCAACCTCCCGCCCTCCTGGGGGGAGAGGGTCGTCGTGGTCTCGTCGGTGGTCGATGTCGTCGTGGTCGTGGTGTCGCCATCCCCGCCACCGCCGCCACACCCGGCCACGCCGGCGGCGGCTGCTGCACCAGCGTATTTCAGCATTCGTCGCCGGTCGATGCCGCCGCCTGAACCAGACTGGCTGGATGCCATTGGGTGGCTGTTACCACGGTCGCTATTAAAAGTTCGCGGGCAGGCCTTAAACCAGGGAAATCCACCGTCGCGTCTTGACACACAATTTCCGAGTCGATGCGGGTTTAATTGAACGGTGTCCCCATCCGGTCGGGTGGGACACATAACTGTTAACGCCGCCACGCCCAAACCAGGGCGTATGACCGTCGACCACTATGGACTCCACATCGGTGGGACCACCCGTCCCGCAGCCGACGACGCCACCCTCCCGGTCGAGAACCCCGCGACCGGCGAGGTCTTCGCGGAGGTCGCCGTCGCCACGGCCGCCGACGTCGACGACGCCGTCACCACCGCCACCGAGGCGTTTGCCGACTGGCGGGCGACCCCGCCGGAGGAACGGGGACGCATCGTCTCCCGCGTCGCCGAGGCGATCCGCGCGGACCACGAGGCCCTCGCCGCCCTCGAGACCCGAGACCAGGGCAAACCCCTCACCCAGGCGCGCAGCGACTTCGAGGGCGCGGCCCGGTACTTCGAGTACTACGGTGGCGCCGCGGACAAACTCGACGGTCGATCGATCCCCATGGGTCCCGACCAGGTCGATTTCACGGTGCGGGAGCCCTACGGGGTGAGCGCCCAGATCACGCCGTGGAACTTCCCCGGGAACCTCTTCGCCCGCGGGGTCGCGCCCGCACTCGTCGCGGGCAACACCGTCGTGATCAAACCCGCACCACAGACCCCGTTGTCCACGCTGCGGCTGGCCGAACTCGCCGAGGACGCCGGCGTCCCAGCCGGGGTCATCAACGTCGTCCCCGGCCCCGGGGACCCCACCGGGGCGGCCCTCACCAGCCACCCGGAGGTGGATACGATCACTTTCACCGGCAGCGTCGCCACCGGCCAACGGATCATGGAGGCCGCCGCCGAACACGTCACCCCGGTCACCCTGGAGCTCGGCGGGAAGAACCCCGCGATCGTCTTCCCCGACGCGGACCTCGAGACCGCCGTCGACTGGATCGAAACCGGGATCTACACGAACGCCGGACAGGTGTGCTCGGCCGCCGACCGCGCCCTCGTCCACACCGACATCTACGAGGCGTTCGTCGACCGGATGGTCGATGTCGCCCAGAACTACCAGCTCGGCGCCGGCGACAGCGACCCCGACATGGGCCCGCTCGTCAGCGAGGCCCACTACGAGTCCGTAACCGACTACATCGCCCTCGCCGAAGCAGAGGGGGCGACGATCGCCGCGGGCGGCGCCACCCTCGACCGACAGGGCTACTTCGTCGAACCCACCGTCGTCACCGACGTCGACCCCGAGATGCGGATCGCCCAGGAGGAGATCTTCGGCCCCGTCCTGGTCGTCATGCCGTTCGCAGACGACGCCGAGGCCTTAGAGATCGCCAACGACGTGGACTACGGGCTGGTCAGTGGCGTGTTCACCAGCGACGTCACCCGCGCCCACCGGTTCGCCCGCCGCCTCGAGGCGGGGAACGTCTACATCAACAAGTGGTTCGGCGACACCGTCCAGACCCCCTTCGGCGGGTACAAACATTCCGGGATCGGCCGCGAGAAGGGATTCGAGGCCCTGGATTCCTACCTCCAGACCAAGAACGTCGCCGTCGGCCTCGGCGGCGACGCCGACCTCCCCGCGAACTAGGTGCGGTAACCAGGGGCACGGTCTCGGATGCTGTTCGACAACCGAGTGCCCGAAGTGGAGGGCGTCCGGGAGTTCGGCGGAAGGTTGATACGCGACCCGAGCGACCCCGCGGCCATGTCACTGGACGGTGCAGCAACCGCGATCACGGGTGCCGGCTCCGGGATGGGGGCCGCGACCGCCCGCCTGTTCGCCCGACGCGGCGCCGCCGTCGCCGTCGTCGACATCGACGCCGACGCGGCCGCCGCCACCGCCGACGAGATCGAGGACGCGGGCGGGGACGCCATCGCCGTCACGGCCGACGTCTCGGACCCGGCCGACGTCGAGACCTACATCGAGGACACCGTCGAGGCCTTCGGTGGAATCGACATCCTCCACAACAACGCCGGCATCGCCCAACAGTCCACCCCGGTCGAGGACGTCACCGAGACGACGTGGGACCAGGTCCAGGCGGTGAACCTCAAGAGCTCGTTCCTCGGCGCGAAGTACGCCGTCCCCCACATGAAAGCCCAGGGCGAGGGCGTCATCCTCAACACCGCCTCCACCGCGGGGATCCGCCCCCGCACCGGGTTGTCGGCCTATGCCGCCGCCAAGGGCGGGATGATCACGCTCACCAAGCAACTCGCCTACGAACTCGCCGAGGACGACATCCGGGTGAACGCCATCTGCCCGGTCGCCACCGACACCGACATGCTCCCCGAGTTCGCAGGTGGTGACCTCTCCGTCGAGTCCATGGCCGACACCATCCCACTGGGTCGGCTCGCCGAACCAGAGGACATCGCCCACGCGGCCGCGTTCCTCGCCAGCGACGAGGCCGCGATGATCACCGGCACCGCCCTCGAGGTCGACGGGGGCCGGGACATCTGATGGTCACCCGCGAGACACTCCACGCCGCCGTCGAGGACCGTCGCGAGGACCTGCTCGCCTTCCTCGAGGCGTTCGTCGGCATCGACGCCGAGAACCCACCGGGGCGACGGTACCCCGAGTCCGTCGAATTCCTCGCCGACGCCATGGAGACACGGGGGTACAGCGTCGAACGGTTGGGGGTCCCCGCGGCCGTGGTCGCCGACCACTACCCCGACCGCACCGAGTACCCACGGGAGAACGTCGTCGGCCGCATCGGCGACGGCGACGGGCCGGACGTCCACTTCACCGGGCACTTCGACGTCGTGCCCGCCGGCGAGGACTGGACCCACGACCCCTATGACCCCACCATCGAGGACGGGCGGCTCTACGGGCGGGGCAGCTCGGACATGAAATCCGGGATCGCCGCCAGCCTGTTCGCCGGCGACGCGTTGCTCGCGACCGACGCCATCAGTGGTCGACTCACCCAGTCGATGACCTGCGACGAGGAGACCGGCGGGTTCACCGGGCTCGGCCACCTCGTCGACACGGGCGTCATCACCCCCGAGACCACGGATTACTGTATCTACACGGAGTGTTTCGACTCCTCGCGGATCTGCATCGGGCACCGCGGCGTCCTGAAGTTCCGCGTGGTCACCACCGGCGAGAAGGCCCACGGGTCGATGGCCCACGACGGCCAGAACGCCGTGATGGCCATGAACGACTTCCTCACCCGCATCGACACCTACCGCGACCGGTTACACGACCGTCGCACCGACCTCCCCGTCACGCCCGAGGCATCCCGGGTCGCGGACATCTCGGCGACGATGATCGACGCGGGGTACTCCGAGAACGTGGTCCCCGACCGGTGTTCGGCGACGTTCTACCGCGTGCTCGTCCCCGAGGAATCCGTCGCGGACGCCCGCGAGGAGGTCCAGGCGTTGATGGCCGAGACCGAGGCCGCGACCGGGACCACCACCGAGTACGAGGAGATCATGTTCGCCGAACCCACCGCCGTCCCCGAGGACGGGGTGGCGGCAACCACCTACCTCACCGAGATCGGGGAGTTCCACGACGATCCCGGGGTCGTCGTCTCGCCAGGGTCGGACGACCAGCGCTTCGTCGTCAACGACGCCGGGATCGAGGAGTGCATCGTCTACGGCCCGGGCCTGCTCGACCAGGCCCACGTCGCCGACGAGTACGTCCCCATCGAGGAGGTGGTGACCGCCACGAAGGTGATGGCGACCGCGACCGCCGACCTGATGGGGGTCCTCGAGACGTGAGCCTCCCCGCCCCCGACGCGGTGCCAGACCGCGCCGCAACCGTCGCCGACCGATCGACGGACAGTGTCAACGTCGTGGTCGCCGGCATCCCCGACCCGGAGGCGGTGACACTGACCGACGACGGGTACACCGGGTGGAGTTCCGGGGCGCTGGGTCGGCTCGCCGCCGCGACCGACGCGGTCGACGCCGCCGGCGCCACCCTGCATGCGCCGATCCCCGACTTCTCGGCGTCGGGACCGTGGCTCGTCGTCGAACCGTTGGCCGGTCGGTTGGCCACCGTGGCCAAGGGGACCGGCACCGCCACAGTGACGCTCCCAGCCCCGAGTGGCCACCTCGACGCCCGGGTCCGCGAGCTCCGGGACCGGATCGACGCCGTGCTCGAGGCCGCGCGCCCGAGCCACGAGCGCTACCCCGTCGACCGCGACGAGTTCGAGGCGTTCACCCCGGGGTTGACCACGACCGAACCCTCGGCGGTCGCCATCGAGGACGACGGCGTGACGGTCACCCTCGACGTCGGGACGACCCCGGCGACGACCGCGGCCGCCATCCGACAGCGATTCGAGGACCTCGAGGCCGTCCAGAGCGTCACGGTCACGTTCGACCACGGCGTCGAACGCGCGACACCACCCGCTGCCCTGCGGGACGCCGCCGAGGCCGCCCTCGCCGAGACGCTCGGTGACTGGACCTACGAGTGGCTACCCGGTCCCTCGCTGTTCACCCAGGTCCCCGCCACGGAGAAGCTCGCGGTCGGGACCGGACACCCCGACGCCGAATCCTTCAGCGCGGATGCCTACCACCAGTTGGGGTCGATCCTCACGGCGACCCTGGAGGGGTATCGATGAGGACGGTCGCCGAACCGTTCACCGCTTCGGAGGTCAGGGTCGAACCCCGGGAGACACCCGGGATCACCGTCAACGGGACGCCGGCCGACGTCGACCACGTCCAGAAGGCCGACATCCGCGTCGACCTCGTCGACGGCGACCGCCGCTCCTACGTCGTCGAACACGTGCTCGGGCCCCTCGGCCTCCGTGGGGTGACCGCCGCCGACGTCGTCGGCATCCGGGAGGACTGGCAGTTCGCCCGGGTCGAGGACCGCATCTGTTACAGTCGCGGCGTCGGCCCCCAGGGCGTCGTCGGCCACCCCGCCGGCTATCCGAACCCGGCGATCGCCGACGGCATCGCAGACGTCGGCGTCGTCACCCGGGGGGAGCCGGTGCGGCACACGGTCGCCGAACCGGTGACGGTGACCGCCGGCGATGGATCGCTGACGCTACGACCGCGGGACCGCGGTACAGGGATGCGGTTCGAGCTCCGGTTCCGGGGCGAGGAACTGACGGTCGAGGTCGACCCAGCGGGGGAGACCGACGACGACCTCGTCGATCGTGTCACGGGGAGTCAGACGCCCTACCTCACCGAGGACCCCCGAGAGGGGATCACCCACTCGATCGCGGACCTGGTGTCCGACATCGCCGTCATCGGGGGGTTAGAGGACGTTGTCGTCGAGGCCGAGCTCACCGGGGCCGAGGGCTATCACCGACTCACGGTCGGGGCGCCCCGCCGCGCCCACGCCGAGGGCCTCGTCGTCGAACACTGACCTACTCGGGGAGGGCGTCGACGACGGCGTCGGTGAACGTCGCGGTCGTCGCCGACCCACCCAGGTCTGGGGTGCGTGGAGTGCCGGCCGCCAACGTCCGCTCGAGCGCGGTCAGCACCCGGTCGGCGCCGGCCTGGTCGCCCAGGTGCTCGAGGAGCATCGACCCGGCCCAGATGGCGGCGGTCGGGTTGGCGATGCCGTCGCCGGCGATGTCCGGGGCGCTGCCGTGCATCGGCTCGAACAACCCGGTGCCCTCGGGGTTCAGGTTCGCGCCCGGACACAGGCCCAGGCCGCCTTGCAGCATCGCGCCGAGGTCGGTGAGGATGTCCCCGAAGAGGTTCGGGGTGACCACGGTCTCGAACCGGGCGGGGTCCCGGACGAGGTCCATCGCGGCCGCGTCCGCGTACGCGAACTCGAGGCTGGCATCGTACTCGGTCGCGACGGATTCGGCGACCTCGCGCCAGAGCCCGTACACCTCGGGGAGGACGTTGGCCTTATCGACGATCGTGACCGTGTCGTGGCCCGCCCGAGTGGCGCGGTCGAACCCGTACTCGAGGATGCGGCGACACCCCTCGCGGGAGGCGATGCCGACGGAGTAGGCGAGTTCCTCGGCGTCGGTCTCGACGCTGACGTCGATGTCGGCGCTGTACAACGCCCGGTCGAGATGGTGGGTGTGGTGGCCGGTCCCCTCGACGCGGTCCCCGAGGCCGACGTAGAAGTCCTCGGTGTTCTCCCGGACGACGACCAGGTCGATGTCCGCGGGGCCCCGGTCCCGCAACGGGGTGGTGACCCCCTCGAACAACCGGATCGGTCGGAGGTTCACGTACTGGTCGAGGCCGAACCGCAACGCGAGGATGATCCCCTGTTCGAGGACGCCGGGGTCGACCCGCGGGTCGCCGACGCTGCCGAAGTAGATGGCGTCGTAGCTCCCCAGCTCCGCGAGGGTCGCGTCCGGTAGGGTCTCTCCGGTCGCCAGGTAGTGGTCGGCCCCGAAGGGGTACTCCACCCACTCGATCGGGTCGGACGCCGCCGCCTCGAGGACGCGTTGCCCGGCGGCGATGACCGCGGGACCGACGCCGTCACCGGGGATGACGGGGACTTCGTGCACACCGCCGTGTCGGGGACCAGCCTCTTGAATCGGTCGAACACAAGAGTCAGGCCACTCCACGTCCTGGCCAGGGTATGCACGACAGCGACCAGACGCGGGAGCCCACGCGGTCGGGCGAGGGCGTGGCGTCGGTGCCGATCCTCGAACGGGACGCAAGCGACGCGGCGAGTACGGTCACCATCGAGACCGACGACGTGACGGCGTGGTGTCCCTACGAGGGGACCGCCGACTACTATTCGGTCACGATCACCTACCGGCCGGACGGGTACGTCCTCGAGTTGATGAGTCTCCGGGACTACTTCCAGTCGTTCCGCGACGAGGAGATCGGGCACGAGGCCTTCACCGACCGCGTCTTCGAGGACCTCCACACCCTGTTGGAGCCCGCGTTCCTCCGGCTGGTGGTCGAGGCGCCGCCGCGGTACGGTCTCGAGACCACGTGTGTCCGGGACAGTCGCGAAGACTGAGTCAGGTGTCGTGGGCGGGGATGACGTCCCCGAACTCGTCGACGGGCATCACCGAGTAGTCGACGCTCAACGTGTCCTGGGTCGCCCGCACCTTCCCGACGAACCGGGAGATCTCATCGAGTTCGCCCTCGAGGACGAACAGTTCCATGCAGTAGTGGTTCCCGACGTGACTGTGGAAGTTCGCGGCGACGAGGCCCTCGTGGTCGTGGCGCAACCGCATCATCCGTTCCTCGACGGCGGTGGTCTCGTAGTCGAAGACGACGGTGACGACGCCCATGAGCTGGCGGTCCTCGAGGCGCTGGTCCTCGAACTCGCCGAGGAGGTCGCGGGCGGCCTCGCGTAACACCTCGCTCCGACCGGTGTAGCCGTGGTCGTCGGCGAAGGCATCGATCCGGTCGACGAGGGCTTCGGGCATCGAGACGCTGACGACGGTCATGCCTGTGTCTGGCACCGCCCGGCCTTAGACCTCCCGCCACGGACCGGAGGATTTTACACCGAGCGACGGGTGAGGACGGGTATGGCGAGGTCGTCGTCGTATCTGCTCGCGGTGCTCGGGGTCGTCGTCGGGCAGGCCATCATGCTGTACGGTGTCTTCCAGACCAGCGGCGAACACCTCAACGCGCCCATGGCGCTGGGTGGCGTCGTGGTCCTCGCCGCGATCGGGGTGCTGGCCGGGGGGTTGTTCGCCGAGGACAGCCCCGCGTGAATGGGCCCTCCGGGATTCGAACCCAGGACCGCCCGGTATCCCATCCGCCGGCGCGGGACCGCACGGAGTATGAGCCGGGTGCTCTACCACTAAGCTAAGGGCCCTGTCCCGGGCTTCGGGGTGGCGGTGACAAGTAGCTTCTCCTTGCCGGATGGCGATACGTGTTTTTGTCCGGGGCGAGTACCCCTGGGTATGACCGACGCCGAGTACGTGGCGAGCCTCGAGGCCGAACGCGAGCAGAAAGACCGGTACTTCCGGGAGAGCCCCCAGTCACCGTTGCCACGGGACGTCCGCCGGGACTTCGACGGGTTACCGTACTATCCCCCGGACCCCGACTACCGATTCGAGCTGTCCCTCGTCGAGTTCGAGGAACGCGACGAGATCACCGTCGAGACGACGCGGGACGGCGAGCAAACCTATCTCCGGTGGGGACAGTTCCGGTTCGAGATCGGTGGCGGCCAGTACACGTTGACCGCGTTCAAATCCGAGGCCGACGACGAACGGTTGTGGGTGCCATTCAAGGACGCGACCAACGGCGACACCACCTACCCAGCGGGACGGTACCTCGATTTGGAACCGGACGACCACCTCGACGACGCGTGGGTCCTGGATTTCAACCGGGCGTACAGCCCGTTCTGTGCACACTCCGAGGCCTACGAGTGTCCCCTGGTCCCGTTCGAGAACCGGTTGGACTGCCGGATCGAGGCCGGCGAACAGTACGAGGATGACCCGCGATAGGCTCAAGCCCCACGGGGGCAGGACGGGGACATGAGCATCACGCGGTACACGTGTGCTGGGTGTGGGGCCGAACTCGCCTGTCGTCGCCACCTCGACCGGGAGTCGACGACGGCGGGCAACCGGTTCCAGTGTACGTACTGCCAGACGGAGGTGCCGGGTGTCGTCGCGGAGAAACTCAACCACCAGCGCCACCACGAGGGGGTCGCAGAGCGCCGCCGACAGGACTCGAACCTGTGACAACCTGGGTAACAACCAGGTGCTCTACCAACTGAGCTACGGCGGCAGGCGTCGTCTGCTACCGGACGTCGTTCAATAAGGGCTTCGCTTCCGGTCGCCGGCGTCCGGTAGTCTTTCCACACCGCGTCTCGCAGTGCCACCCATGACCGGGGGCGATGGCTTCGAGGACGTGGTCGCGACAATCCGCGAACGGGTCACCCCCGACGCGGACGAGGAGGCGCTGCTCGCCTCGGTCGTCGAAACCGTGACCGACCGGGCGGCGGCCGCGATCGCCGATCGGGACGTGGACGCCGACGTCGTCCACGTGGGCTCGACGGCCCGGGGCACGTGGGTGAGTGGCGACCGTGACGTCGACGTCTTCGTCCGGTTCGCCCCGGATACAGATCGGGAGACCCTCGAGACGGCGGGGTTGGCGATCGGGCGGGCGGTCCTGCCCGAGGGCCAGGAGGAGTACGCCGAACACCCCTACGTGTCCGGGGAACTCGAAGGGGTGGCGATCGACCTCGTGCCGTGTTACCGGGTCGAGGACGCGACCGACATCCGGTCGTCGGTCGACCGCACCCCGTTCCACGACCAGTATCTCACCGCGCGCCTGGACGCAGAGACCCGGGCGGCGGTCCGGGTGACCAAACAGTTCCTCACGGCGATCGGGGCCTACGGGAGCGACCTCCGCACCCAGGGGTTCTCCGGGTACCTCACGGAGTTACTCGTCCTCGAGTACGGGGACTTCCCCGCGTTCATCGACGCCGCCACCGAGTGGACACCCCCGGTCAGGATCGACCCAGTCGGCCACGGCGCCACCGACTTCGATGCCCCGCTCGTGGTCATCGACCCCACCGACCCGGGTCGCAACGTCGCCGCCGTCGTCAGCCCCGAGAACGTCGCCCGCGTCCAGCATTACGCCCGGTCGCTACAGGCCGACCCCCGCGTGGGTGTCTTCGAACCGCCGACCCCCGACCCGATCGACCCAGCGACCCTCGAGACCCACCTCGAACGACGTGCAACCACGCCATTGGCGGTGACGTTCACCGCCCCGGACATCGTGGAAGATCAACTGTACCCCCAGCTCCACCGGTCGCTTGCCGGGGTGGTCCAGGGCCTGGAGGGCCAGGGGTTTTCGGTACTCCGCTCGGCGACCTGGGCCCAGGACCGCGGGGTGTTGTTCGTCGAACCGGTCGTCGATGCGCTCCCGGCCGTCGAACGCCACGAGGGGCCACCGGTGCATGTCGCCGAACACGCCACCCGGTTCCACGACACCTACGCCGACGACGACGGGGTGTATGGCCCGTTCATCGACGGGGACCGCTACGTCGTCGAACGGCCACGCGAGGTGCGGACCGCGGCCGCGTTCCTCGAGGAGGAGCTGCTAACGGTGTCCCTGGGGACCCACGTCGAATCGGCGATCGAGGACGGGTACGACGTCCTCGTCGGGGAGGCAGTGACGGGGTTGCTCCCCGAATTCGGCGTCGAACTCGCGCGGTACTTCGCCCCGCGACCCTAGAGGTCGTGGATCTCGCGGACGGCCGTGACGGTCTCGGCGACTGCGGCGTCTGGCTCCCCGGCGTCGACGGTCGGCGCCCGCCCGTCGAAGATGGCGTTGACCTCGACGACCCCCGTCGAGAGGGTCTCCAACCCGTACCCGCCCTCCAGGACGAAGGCCAACGGGGCATCGACCTCCGCGGCGAGGGTCCGCACGCGGTCGGCCAGCATCCCGA
The DNA here is from genome assembly GCA_042216925.1 of Halobacteriaceae archaeon. Classification (GTDB taxonomy): domain Archaea; phylum Halobacteriota; class Halobacteria; order Halobacteriales; family Halobacteriaceae; genus JBDGTJ01. The sequence continues at coordinate 13,804 of JBDGTJ010000016.1, read as the reverse complement.
ACCCGTCGGTCGACACCCGCGTACGGGAGATCGGGTCGTGGCGATGTGGGTCGAACCCCGCACTGACGAGGACGAGCCCGGGGTCGAACCGGCGGACTGCGGGGGCGATGGCGTCCTCGAGGGCGTGTCGGTACCCGGCGTCGCCGGCGCCGGCCGGCATCGGGACGTTGATCGTCGTGCCCTCGCCGGCCCCGGTGCCGGTGTCCTCGATGGCGCCGGTCCCGGGGTAGAGGCCCTCCTCGTGGATCGAGGCATAACACACCTCGCCCCGGTCGTCGAAGAGGGCCTGGGTCCCGTTGCCGTGATGGACGTCCCAGTCGACGATCGCCACCCGGTCCACCTCGTCCGCGGCGAGGACCTGGTCGGTGGCGACCGCGACGTTGTTCAGGAAACAAAAGCCCATGGCGTCGTCGGCGACGGCGTGGTGGCCGGGGGGCCGCCCCAGCGAGAAGGGTGTGTCGCGGCCGTCGGCCCCGTCGAGGGCGGCGGTTGCGGCGTCGACGGCGAGGCCGGCACTCGTCCGAGCCGCATCCCAGGTCTCGGGAACCGCGACGGTGTCGGGGTCCCACTCCCCGCCGCCGTCCGCACAGAAGGTGCGGAGGTCCTCGAGGTAGGCGTCGGTATGCGTGGTCGCGAGGACCTCCCGGGGAAGGGGGTCAGCCTCCACGTAGTGGAGGCCGTGTTCCCGGGCCAACCCGCGGCGGACCGCTCGCAGGCGGTCCGGGGACTCGGGGTGGCGGTCGCCGGGGTCGTGGGCGAGACAGGTGTCGCTGAAACCGAACCTCATTCGCAGAGGTCGCGATAGACGGTGACGTCCTCCGCTTGGACGGTGCGACGGTCGGCGTGCCGGGCGAGTGTCGCCGCGCCGGCGGCGATGGACGCGGCGTCGGCCTCGAGTTTCGCCGCCAGGGCGACGCGGGCGTCCATGGACACGCGGTACCGGTCGTCGATGTCCAGGCGGGCGATGCGGTCGACGGGTGCGATCGGTAACGTCACGGCGTCCCGATCGGCTGGGTCGACGTCGGGGAAGTCCTCGACCATCAGGGTCTTCCGCCCGTCCGCGGTCGCGTGTTCGGCTGCCGTCACCGCCAGGGCCGCGCCGTGGTCCTGGATGGCGGTGGCGAGTGCCTCGACCGCCCCGGTGCCGACGCGTAGCCCGTCGGCGTTCCGCCTGACGAGGTCGTCGACGGGGGCGAACGGCAGCTCGACGCTCATACCAGGACCGCGGTGTGTTCGACCCTTAACCGTTTCCGTCCAACCGGAGGCGTCCGGCCTCGATGGTGCCCTCGAGACTGACGGTCTCGCCGCGTTGGACGTGGAGGTCGGCCTCGACGGTCACGGTCCGTTGACCGTCGTCTAAGATGATCGGGTCGCCGGCCTGGACGACGACGCCGGTGAACTCCACGGGCTCGTCGGCGTCGGCGGTGGTATCGGTGTCTCGATCGGTTGTCGGTCCCTCGCCGTCGGCGAAGGCGTCCAGGCCGGTCGCGTCCTCCTCGTCCTCGCCGTCGGTGGCGGCGGTCTCCCCGTCGGCCAGCGGGACGACGGTGGATTGCCAGCCGGCCGAGGCTTCCAGGTCGTCTTGCCACCCGTCCTGGATATCGACGTCGGCGAACAGGACCTCGTCGCCGGGTCCCAGGTCCGCCTCGGCCTTGGCGCCCCAGAGGGCGACGCGGATGGTGTCGGTCTCGTCTTGGACGGTGACGTTGCGGACGGTGCCCTCGGACCCGTCGTCCCGGTCGAAGGTCCGGACCGGGTCAGCCGACCGGATGACGCCGGCGATGTCGACGGTGTCCCCGATCTCGACGCTGTCGATCGGCGTGGCGTCGGGTTCGTAGTCCACGGTGTCCTCGACGTCGTCGATGGCGCTGCGGTCGTTGCAGTGCAGTTCCAGGGCGCCGTCGCGCTCTCGGACGTATCCGTCGACGACCTCGACCCCGTCGCCGGGGTCGACCTCGGTGACGAGGTCGGCGACGTCGTCCCAGAGGGTGACCCGGATCCGGTCGGTGTCGTCGCCGAGTAAGAGGTTCGAGACGCGGCCCGTGGAGCCGTCGTCCCGGTCGAACTCACGGACGTCGTCGACGCCGAGGACCCGGCCCCGGACCGTGACCCCGGACATCCCCAAGGAGAGGTCCTCGATCGACCGGGGGCCATCGAGGGCGACGTCGATGTCGGCGTCGGGTTCGGGTTCGGCGCGGTCGACGCTGACCTCGACGCCGCTGTACCCGTCCCGGGGGCGGCCGGCGATGCGTAACACGGTCCCGGGATCGAGTTCGTCGGCGGCGCCCTCGGCCTGTTCGTCCCAGAACGTGATCCGGACCTGCCCGGTCTCGTCGGCGACGTCGACGTTGAGAACGCGGCCTTCGCCACGGTCGTCGTCATCGTCGCGCTCGAAGGTGCGGAGCTCGCCGACGGTGACGACCTTCGCGAGGAACTTCACCTCCTCCATCCCGGGGTCGATGTCGGCGACGCCGCTGATCTCGCGGTCGGCGACCTCGTGGGCGACGAGCATGGCGGCGGTCTCCTCGTCGGCGAGGCCGCCCATCTGCTCGACTTTCTCCTCGACGGCGGCCCGAAACTCCGCCTCGTCGACGTCGGCGTCGAGGTCCTCGTAGACGTCCTCGATGGCACCCATGTCCTGGGTGGTGGGATGGCCCGAGTGGCGGTTAAGCGTTGTCGTTCGCGGGGGCAGATCTGCCATCGGAAGGGGTTGGCAGTCCCCTCGTGGATGAACGTTCGTGGACCGACCGTAATCGCTTTATGTCGATGCGAGGAACACTGAGTTGGTCCTGGTAGGGTAGTGGACTATCCTACGGGCTTGCGGAGCCTGTGACCGGAGTTCAAATCTCCGCCAGGACGCTCTCTCGCCCCCACGGTTTTTGCGGGTCCCCACCGAGGACATGGGTGTGGAGTCATCGTTGCGCGCCGGCGCCGCCGTCTTCAACGCCGGGTACCATCACGCCGCCCACGACGCCTGGGAGCAGCGATGGCTCGAGCTGGAAGCGGGCCCGGACGAACGGTTGTTCCACGGGTTGATCCAGTATACGGCCGCCGTCCACCACGGCGATACCCAGAACTGGGCGGGGCTCCAAGGCCTCGCGGCCAGCGCCCACACCAACCTCGCGGACCTCGACCCCGACTACCGCGGGGTGGATGTCGACCCCGTCAGGACCTACCTGGCGGCGTTGGCAGCCGACCCCGAGACCATCGAACGCCGGTCGCCGCCCGCGATTACCGTCGACGGAACCCCACCGACACTGGCCGCGTTGGACGCGGCCGCGGCGTTCGTGGCGGCACCGGTCCTCGCCGAGGCCCTCGACTACGACGAGACCGTCCTCGAGCAGGCGGTCACGTACGCCGAGACCGACCTCGACCGGGGCGAGGAAGGGAGTGCGTTCATCTCGCTGGTCTTGGCGTTCGTCGGGGACGACGACCGTCGGCCCACCGTCTACGACCGAGTGCGTGCCCACGTCGAACGACGGGAGACCCGTGAGCGGGACGTCGAGGACCTGTTCTAGCCGACCCAGGGTCGGGCCGCGAAGTAGAGGCCGCCGACCAGCATCACGGCGCCGATGCCGCGGATGAGCCAGTACCATACCCCGCCCAACTCGGGGGTCTGGCCGGTGGGACCGGGTTGTCGGTCGGGCCGGGTGCCGGCGGTCTGGACGCGTAACACAAGCCCGGGGTAGGTGACGAACAGGAGACCGGCGGCGATGCCCAAGACAGCGGCCAGTGCCTCGCGAGTCTCGTACATGCCCGATTAGCTGCGGAGGCGTTGGATGCGTTCCTCGACCGGTGGGTGGGTCGACAGCAGCGATTCGATGCCGCGGTCGCCACCGAAGATCGCCAGTGCCGAGACCTGGCGGTCCATGTTGTCCTTCCGGGCGGAGGCGTTGCCGCGCTGGATCTTCTCGAGGGCCGAGGCGAGCGGGTCGCCGCTGCCGATCGCTTCCTTTGCGTCGGCGTCGGCGACGTACTCGCGGTACCGGCTGATCGCGAGGACGAACAGCATCACCAGGAACTGGACGATGTTGCCGACGACGATCGCGAGGAAGAAGTCAGCGATGTCGTTGTCGCCGGTGAGCAGGACCGCCCACTGGGCGACGATGGCGACGATCGAGGCGATGCCCTGCCCGAGCACCATCATCACGACGTCGCGGTTGCGGATGTGGGCGAGTTCGTGGGCGAGGACGCCCTCGACCTCGTCGGGTTCGAGGGTGTTCAACAGCTCCCGGGAGACCACGACGGTGCCCGCGCCTTTGCGGCCGACGGCGAAGGCGTTGGGGACGCCCATGGAGGCGATCATCAACCGGGGTTTCTCGATGCCCATGTCCTTGGACAGCGATTCGACGCGGCGGTGGAGGTCACCGTACGTGTCCTCGGGGAGGTCCTCGGCGCCGACGCTGCGCAGCGCCGCCCACTTCCCGATCTTGTACTGGGCGCCGACCAGGACGACCGACCCGACCAACAGCAGCGGGAGGGTGCCGGTCCCCCAGATCGCCATCACGGCGACGGCTGTCGCGGCGTATATCGCAAACAGGATGAACCCGACGATGGCCATCCGTACCTTCAAGCCTGGGTGTCGCATAGTCGGTGGCGTATACGCGGTCGACCCTTAAGAACTGCCGGGTTATCCACCGGTGGATTCAGGCGGATTCACCCGGGTTCGCGGGTCACTCGTAGTCAGCGGAGTTGTCCTGGGGGTCGTAGCCGAGGACCTCGCGGGCCCGTTCGAGGGAGTAGAACGCCCGGTCGTTGTCGCTGATGCCGTAGACGATCTCGTAGTCGTAGTCGGCCTGGAGGCACCGGTCGAAGAGGTGGGCACAGTCCCGGTAGGACAGCCACATCGCCTGGCCGCGTTCGTAGTCCCGGGGCGGGTGGCCCTCGGTGAGGTTGCCGATGCGGACACAGACGACGCTGACCCCGTACTCGTCGTGGTAGTACCGCCCCAGGATCTCGCCGGCGGCCTTGCTCACCCCATAGAGGTTCGAGGGCCGGGGGAGTTCGGTGCCGTCCAACGCCAGGTCGTCGCCGGTCCGGTAGACCGCGGGGGCGCGTTCGGTCTCGTAGTGGCCGACGGCGTGATTCGAGGACGCGAACACGAACCGATCGACGTCGGCGTCGACGACCGCCTCGAGGACGGTGTGGGTGCCGTCGATGTTGTTGGTCAACACCGACGCCCACGGGGCCTCGGGCCGCGGATCGGCGGCGAGGTGGACGACGGCGTCGACCCCTTCGACGGCCGCGCGGACGGCGTCGGCGTCGGTGATGTCGGCGACGACGAACTCGTGGTCGGTGGGGGCGGTCGATGGGTCCCGGTCGAGGAGTCGCCAGTCGTAGGCGTCGCCGAGTCGGTCGCGGATGGCCTGGCCGACGCGGCCGCCGGCGCCGGTGAGGAGGACGGAGTCGGCCATGCGGGTTGGGCGAGGGGCGGTCGCGACAAGTAAGGTCCGGTCCGGGCGGTCAGTCCAGCCGGGCGCGGCTCCAGGTACCGACCCGGGTGAGGGCGTAGGCGAGGCCATACCCCCACAGGACCTGGGCGGCGATGAGGAGGAGGCCGCCGATGACGGTGATCGGGAGGGTGAACGGGCCCCGGTCGATGGCCTCGAGGACGACGATCCCATCGAAGACTGGGACGGCGAGCGTGTAGGTCAGGAGGGCGAGCGGGGTGGTGAACAGGGAGCGGGTGGCAGACAGCACCAGTAAGGTGATGGTGGTGGTCGCGAGGACCGCGACGGTGGCGAGGACGCTGCGGCCGGGGGCGAACAGCCAGGAAAACCGCGCCGGGAGGGGACTGCGGTCGGTGGCGAGGGCGGCGACGACGGCGTCGGTGGGGGTGGTGTCGGCGACGGGGCCGGGGCGTGGCCCGGGCCCGAACGATTCGAGGATCGCGGTGGCGCCCCCGGCCCAGACTAGGAGAGCGACGACGAGGAGGATGGCGGTACGGCGACGCATACCCATTGTGTCCGTGGTGTCCGTGGAAAAATCCCGGCGGCCCGGGCGGATACTTAAGGCCGGGCACGGTGAAGTCCCTGGTATGAGTCAGACCACACTCGATGACGACGAACTGTTCGGGGAGGCCGCCGAGGAGGTGCGCGCCGACGTCGAGGAGGCCCTCGCGGCGGCGCGGGCGGAACTGCCCGACGCCGAGGCGGTGTGGGCGGTCGATGGCGAGAACACCCTCGGCGTGTTGAACGGGTTGCGCTCGAAACTCGAGGTCGAGGGCGTCGAGACCCACCTCCGGGACGCCAAGAAGTGGTATACGATGGGGGAGCGTGCAAATGCCTTCGAGGACGGTGACGACCTCGCCACCGAGATCGAGGCCCTCGAGGCGACGCTGGACGACCTCGAGGAGACGCGGGAGCTCGTCGGGGAGCTCACCGGACAGTTACCGGCGTTGCGCGAGGCGCTGAGCGAGGACTGAGTCAGTCCGGTCCCGGTGACCAGTCCCGGGCGGCGACGGCACCGAGGAGGGTCGCGAGGGCAGCGGCGGCGGTGTCCAGGAGGGCCTCGCCGGTGGCGGCGTCGGCCTGAGTGGGGTCGCCGACGACGCCGGTCTCGGTGAACTCGATGGTGTCGACGGCGAGGTTGACGCCGGCCACCCACTCGCCCCAGGCGTCGGCCCCCGGTTCGCGACGGTCATCGCGGACGGTGTCGGGAGCGACGGCCTGGAGGACGCTGGTCTCGACGCGGCCGGCGTGCCCGACGTCGGCGTCGACGCTGTCGAACCAGGTGAACGGGACGGTGAAGGCGGTCCCCTCCCGGGTGAGGGCCGCACACACCTCACCGAGGGCGGGCGTGTTGCCGCCGTGGCCGTTGACGACGACGACGCGGGTGAGGCCGTGGCTGGCGAGGCTGGTGACGACGTCCCGGATCACCGACCGGAAGGTGTCGGGACTGAGCCAGAGGGTGCCGGTGAACTGGCGGTGTTCGGCGCTGACCCCGACGGGGATCGTCGGCGCCACCACGACCGCGCCGTCGTAGGCGTCGGTGCCGGCGTCGGCGACGGCGGCGGCGGTGATGGTGTCGGTGCCAAGCGGGGCGTGGGGCCCGTGTTGTTCGGTGCTGCCGACGGGGAGGACCGCGAGGTCGGTATCGGCGTCGGCGACGTCGGGCCACGTCGCCTCCGAGAGGTCCATACTCCGAGTCACGGCCGTGGGGATACCAACGTTGTGCCCGGTTCAGTCCCCGGCCTCGGTGCGGGCGGCCCGGCGGGCGGCGCGTTCGACGAACTCCTCGGGTAACTCGTCGATCTCGCCGGCCTGGACACCCCAGAGGTTGGCGTACAGCCCGTCGTTCTCGAGGAGGTCCTCGTGGGTGCCCTCCTCGACGACCTGGCCGTTCTCGAGGACGACGATGGCGTCGGCGTCCTTGATCGTCGAGAGGCGGTGGGCGATGGCGAAGGTGGTGCGGTCCTCGGTGAGGTCGTCGAGCGAGCGCTGAATCAGCATCTCGGTCTCGGTGTCGACGTCACTTGTCGCCTCGTCGAGGATGAGGATCTCGGGGTCTTTGAGGATGGCGCGGGCGATGTCGATGCGCTGGCGTTGGCCGCCACTGAGTTTGACGCCGCGTTCCCCGACCATCGTCTCGTACCCCTCGGGGAGGTTCGTGATGAACTCGTGTGCCTCCGCGGCTTTGGCGGCCTCCCGGACCTCCTCGTCGGTGGCGTCGAAGGTCCCGTACTTGATGTTCTCCTCGACGGTGCCGTAGAACAGGAACGTGTTCTGGCTCACGTACCCGATCGACCGGCGGAGACTCGGGATGGTGACGTCCCGGATGTCCTGGCCGTCGATGGTGATCGCGCCCTCGTCGACGTCGTACATGCGCAACAACAGCTTCAGCACCGTCGACTTGCCGGCGCCGGTCGGCCCGACCAGCGCGAGGGTGTCACCACCCTCGACCTGGAAGGAGACGTCCTTGATGATCGTCTCCTCCTCGTCGTAGCCGAAGGTGACGTCGTCGTAGATGACCTCGCCGTCCTCGACGACGAGTTCGTCGGCGCCGGGGTCCTGGCCGATGCGGTCGGGTTCGTCCATCAACCCGAAGATGCGGGCGGCAGAGGCGTAGGCCCGCTGGTACATGTTGATGATCTGGCCGAACTGCGCCATCGGCCAGATGAACCGCTGGGTGTACAGGATGAACGTCGTGAACTCACCGACGCTCAACGTCCCGGTCAACGGCCCCGGCGCGGGTTGGCCGGTCTGGAGGGCCAGCACCCAGAGGCCGCCGACGAGGAAGGTCAGCAGGAACCCGATGCCGCTGATCACCCGGAGCATGGGGAAGAACCGGATGCGGATGCGGATCGCGCCCCAGTTCGCGTCGAAGTAGCCCTGTGAGACGTCGTCGACGCGGTCGGACTCGTAGTCCTCGGTGTTGGAGGTCTTGATCACCTGGATGCCGCCGAGGTTGTTCTCGAGACGGCTGTTCATCTGCCCGACCGAGGACCGGACCTCGGAGTACTTCGGTTGGATGCGTTGGATGAACCGGTAGGTGAACGCCGCGATCAACGGCACCGGGATCAACGCGATGAGGGCGAGTTGCCAGTTCAACCACAGCATCACCCCACCGATGCCAAGCACCATGACCGAGAGCCGGAACAGGGAGTTCAGGCCACCGTTGAGGAAGCGTTCCAGGCGGTTGACGTCGTTGGACAGCACCGACATCATCTCCCCGGTCTGTTTGCTGGCGAAGAACTCCATGTTCAGCCGCTGCATCTTGTCGTAGGTGTCGGTCCGGATGGCGTGCTGGATGCGTTGGCTGAACGCGTTCCATCCCCAGTTCCGGGTCCAGTGGAAGGCCGCCCCGCCGAAGAACGACAGGGCGATCAATCCGATGGCGAGCCAGAACTTCCCCTCCTGGGTGGGTGGCACCCAGGATTGGGGGTACAGCGGGAGGTTGAACGTGCCTGTATCCCGGAAGATGGAGTCGATCGCGATCCCCAGTAACAGGGGTGGGAGCAGGTCGAGAACCCTGGCTGCCACGCTGCCGCCGAGCCCGGCGACGAACGGGACCTTGTTCTGGGCCCCGTACGTGGTGAAGAGCCGATACATGGGGTTCTCGGCCTTCTCCTTTTGTTCTTCGAACGGGTCGTCGTCTTCGTCAAATTCCATTGACCTTTTGTAGCGTAGTTCACCCCAAAAAGACTTTGCTTCGAATCGAAAGTCCGATCGAGACCGTCCCGGCGCACTCCGGCGATTGGTGAGCGGTGGCGTTGGGGTGAATGGTAATGGTTTTCCGCCACGCCCCACTTCGTGTCATCGACGGGTTCGTGGTCTAGTGGTCATGACGCGTCCCTTACAAGGACGAGGCCGGCGGTTCGAATCCGCCCGAACCCATGTCGCGACCGGACGCCGTGGCTGGTGCTTAGGTGGTGGTGTGGGAGGGCATGGTCTGAAGGGAACCCAGCCTTTCGAAGCGCCCCACTTCAGCGTTCCGATATGACCTGGAGCCCATCTATCGGGAGGTAGGACTGGTCACCCGGTCGGAACTGGAGGCCTCTTGTTCAATGACTGGTGAATACAGTGGTCGATGGGGTCGTCACCGGAGGGGCCGGTGACGACCTTCGTGGGTCTCCTCGGCGTGGTCGGGCTCGTCCTCCAGCCCAGGATTACGGAGTGGGGGTGATCAGTCGGTGCCCCGGTCGGCGAGGAGATCCCGGATCTCCCGGAGGGTGTCGATCCCGTACAGGCCCAACACCACGTAGACGATGCTGAACAGGACACCGAGGACGGCAGCCGCCATGGCAATCGTCGTCTCGTTGAGGGGGACCATACCCGAACGTTCGCCCCAGTCGACATAAAATCATTGCCGGGTCAGCCACCCCGTTGGGCGGGCCGGTCCGTGTCACTCCATCGAAACTACTTCCGGCCCCGCCGCCTACGGTCGACCCATGCGAGGTAGAGCGACCCCGCCGGGATCGGCATCGATCCAGGACCCGGTGACTCCCGGATGACCGATCGGGAACCGACGTGGGTCGAACGCGTGGTCACGATCAGTCGCGCCCAGAGCCGCGTCATCGCGATGATCGTCGGCGTCCTCGCCGTGTTCCTCCTCAGCATGGCCCTGATCGAGCGGTTGATCCCCCAGCTCTCGGATCCACTGTGGGTGCGCCGGCAGATCCTGGCGTTCGGTCCCTGGGCACCGGTCGCGTTCATCCTCGTCCAGACCGCACAGGTGGTCCTCGCCCCGATCCCGGGGCAGGTCATCGCGTTCGTCGGCGGCTACCTCTTCGGCGCCATCCGAGGGACGGTGTACAGCCTGATCGGGGCGGCCATCGGGTCGGCGATCGTGTTCGCCCTGGCGCGGCGGTACGGGCGCCCCTACGTCGAAGGTGTCGTGTCCAAGGAGACGCTGGGGCCTTCGATGGGATCGTCGCCCGCGACGGGCGAGTGGGGATGTTCCTCGTGTTCTTGATCCCGGGGTTGCCAGACGACGCCATCTGTGTGTTGGGCGGTCTCACGAAGATCCCGATCTGGCAGCTCGTCCTCATCTCGATCGTGGGCCGCATCCCGGGCTACCTTGCCGTTGCCTACGCGGGCGCCGGGTTCGCGGCGGCGGACTACCTGGAAACCGCCGTGATCATCGGCGTCCTCGCGGCCGCGGCGGTCCTCGGCTACGGGCACCGCGACCGGATCATCACAGCCCTGGAGACGCGGACGTGAGCCGTGATGACCGTGTCTCGACGAACCGGCCGAACCGGAGATCGACGAGGTAGTACTGACCCCGGTACCGGACCAGCCACAGGCCGGTGCCCGCGTCCCTGGTGATCGCCTCGTGGGCGAGGAACAGGTCGACGACGGCGTCGAAGGCCGCGTCGTCGGTCGACTCGGCGTAGTAGGAACCGTCTTCGGCGGCGGTCTGGATCACCGACCGTTGGGCCTCGGAGAGGTCCGTGATCGTGAAGGCGTAGTGTCGACGGAGGTAGTCGGCGTAGGTCGAGGCGTTCGATCCGACGCGGGTGGCGTGGTACCGGTAGGTGTGGACGGTGACGGCCTCGGTCCCATCGAGGTCGATCCGGTAGCGGGCACCCTGGAAGGTGACGATCTGGTACTGTTGGACGGGCGCCAACACCGAGGCGTTGAGTTCCGCGGCGGTGTACCGGGCGCCGACACCCATCTCCGGGCCCTGGGTGAGGCTGATGTCCTCGGCCGCCGGGAGCACCGAATCGAGGAGTGCCCGGTCGACCGGGGGTAGCTCGCCGAACGCGATGGCGTCCCCGGTGGTGTTGGTGGCGTTGTAATCGACGGTGACCGATACCCGGGTCTCGGTGTGGGTGGCGACGATCGTCTGTGACAGCGTGTAGTACCGGCCGTCGTGCTGGAAGGGCAGGCCGTCGGTGATCGGTGGTGCCGTGGCCTCGACGGTGGTGGACCCGTTCTCGATAGCGGCAGCCGCGACCGCCCAGGGCTGTGGTTCGTCGGGTTCGGCGGGCTGGGTGGATCGACTCGCGCGGTCGGCGAGGACCGTGTCGTTCACCGGTCGCATGCCGATACTCCCTGCCGCAGAGCAGCCGGCGAGGAGTGCCAGGCCGACGATGAACAGCGAGGCGATGAGGTGGCGGCGCTGCACGGGTGGTGGGTGGGGCCGACGCTCAAAGGGTCTTCTGGGCGGTCAAATGCCTGTCTGACCCTCAGTCGTCCTGGACCTGGCGACGGATGTCCTCGACGATGGCGGGGTTGCGCAGCGTGCTCGTATCGCCGAGGTCCTCGCCGTTGGCGATGGCCTCGAGGAGGCGTCGCATGATCTTCCCGGACCTGGTCTTCGGGAGTTCGGGGGTGAACACGATCGATTCCGGGCGGGCGATGGGGCCGATGGCCTCCTCGACGCTGGCCTCGATCGCCGACCGCATCGCCTCGGTGGGGTCGGTGTCGTCGGTGAGGATGACGTAGGCGTGGACGGCATCCCCGGTGATCTCGTGGTCGGCGCCGACGACGGCGGCTTCGGCGACGCCGTCGGTGTCGACGATCGCGCTCTCGATCTCCATGGTGCCGAGGCGGTGGCCGCTGACGTTGAGGACGTCATCGACCCGGCCCAGGACCGTGATGTACCCGTCTTCGTCGATCGTGGCGCTGTCCTCGGGGAAGTACACCCAATCGGCGGGGTCATCGGAGTCGGTATCGGAGTAGGCCGCCCAGTACTCGTCGATGTACCGTTGATCGTTCTGATACAGCGTGCGTAACATCCCCGGCCAGGGGCGTTGGATGGTGAGGTAGCCGCCACTCCCCGGTTCGACCGGCTCACCCTGGCCGTCGACGACCGCGGCGTCGATGCCGGGGAGTGCGGGGCCGGCCGCCCCGGGTTTCATCTGGTCGACGCCGGGGATGGTCGTGACCAGCATGCCGCCGGTCTCGGTCTGCCACCACGTATCCACGACCGGACAGGATTCGTCCCCGATGTGTTTGTAGTACCATTTCCAGGCGCGGGGGTTGATGGGTTCGCCGACGGTGCCCAGCAACCGCAGACTCGAGAGGTCGTGGCCCTCGAGGTGGGCTGTCCCCCATTTCATGAACGCGCGGATGGCGGTGGGGGCGGTGTAGAACTGGTCGGCCTCGAGTGACTCGATGATCGTCCAGAGGCGGTCCCGGTCCGGGTGGTCGGGGGCGCCCTCGTACATCGTGGTTGTCGTGCCCAGGGCCAGGGGGCCGTAGACGATGTAGGAGTGGCCGGTGATCCAGCCGATGTCGGCCGAACAGAAGTAGGTGTCCTCGGGGGTGATGTCGAGGACGGTCCGGGCGGTCCAGGTGACCCAGGCGAGGTAGCCCCCCGTCGTGTGTTTGACGCCTTTCGGTTCGCCGGTGGTGCCGGAGGTGTACATCAAGAACAGCATGTCCTCGGCGTCGCGGGCCACGGGCTCGACCGTGGCGCCGGCGTGGTCGGCGACCAGGGTCTCGTAGGTGTGGTGGTCGTGGTCGGCACTGTCCTCGCGGAGGCGGTCGACGACGATGGTCGCCTCGACGGGGTGGTCGACGGCGTCGATCCCGGTTTCGGCCTTCGAGAGGTGGTCGATTGCATCCCCACGCCGGTAGTATCCGTCGGCGGTGACGAGGTACGTGGAGTCGGCGGCGTTCATGCGGGTGGCCAACGCCTCCGCGGAGAACCCGGCGAACACCACGGAGTGGGGCGCCCCGATGCGGGCACACGCCAGCATGGCGATGGGGAGTTCGGGGATCATCGGGAGGTACAGGGTGACGACGTCGTCGGGGCCCACGCCGATGTCCCGTAGCGCCGCGGCGAACTCGTTGACCTCGCGGTGGAGGTCGGCGTAGGTCAGGGTGCGGTCGGGTTCGTCGGTGGGTTCGCCCACCCACTCGATCGCGGGTTCGTCGCCCCGCGAGGCGAGGTGGCGGTCGATACAGTTCGTCGATGCGTTGAGTTCCCCGCCCGTGAACCACTCGAAGAACGGGGGATTCGAGTCGTCGAGCACCGTCTCGTAGGGGGTCTCCCAGTCGAGGAGGTCGGCCGCCTCGGTCCAGCACTCCGGCCACGCCGCCTCGAACCGGTCGGCGAGGTCGGGGTCGGTGACGTTGGCCTGGTCGACGAAGGAGGCGGGCGGGTCGAAGGTGTCCTGCTGGGCGAGTCGGGCCTCGAGGTCGGGGTCGCCACTCTCATCGGACATGTGGAGATCGGGTTCGTGTATGGTGGCGGCAAGGAAAGTCTCTTGGTCGATTGAGGGGTCGGGGGCTGCCCGTGGTTCCGAAATCCTTTTCTCGGTTATCGCCTGACGATGGGGTGCACGCCGCCTTAGCTCAGCCTGGGAGAGCACTCGACTGAAGATCGAGCTGTCCCCCGTTCAAATCGGGGAGGC